>NZ_SRHQ01000025.1:0-80636 GCF_004683995.1 Methylorubrum sp. Q1
GCCCGGACCAATACTGACATCTCTCCGCCACTGGAGCCTACCCTATGACCGCCTCCAATATCAGGTACGCTCTCTTAGCGTCCTCTGCCCTCATGCTCGCGGCAGCCCCGGCTCATGCCCAGTACCGGGGCGACTTCACGTCGATCGACGTCACCAAGGGCGGGATCACCTGCCGCCCTGGCGCCTCGTGCGATATCTCGACCATGCGCGTGGTGCCGGCAGGGGGCGGCATTGCTCGCGCGCTGTCGGCTCTCTTCTCAAACGAAATCTACGCTGCCGATTACGGTGTGACGGCGAACGACGGTAAGGACGACACGCTCGCCCTACAGACAGCCATCAACGTCACTCAGACCAGCAAGGGCCGTCTGATCCTACCGGGCGGCACGATCAACGTGTGCGACACCTCTGATCCCGAGGCATTGGTCCGCATCACATCGATCATGGAACTGCAAGGGGCAGGGCGCGGCACCCGCATCGAGCCGTGCCCCGCCGCAGGCAACCGCTCCGTGATCCTCGTGAAGCCACTGGTCGCTGCCGGCGGCATCCGCGGCCTGATCATGCGGGATTTCGCGATCGGCGAACTCGGCACCACCCGAGCGGGCGGGGATGGTATCCGCTTCGATACGACCAACCTCAACGGTTTCATCGCGAAGCCGCTCGTCGAGAATGTCGGCATCGCCGATGCCGGCGCTGGGAAGTATGCAATCCATCACATCAACAATCCCAATGCGGCAACGGGTAATTACAACGGAGGATTGTTTGGAGGCACCTTTCAGAACAGTGATTTATGGGGTGGAGTCAAATTTTACAAAACGGGGGACAGCAACAACATCCTCCGCAATATCATGACCGGGTCGAACCCCGGCATTGAATACGAGGGCATCGAGGGTGCTGCCACGCACGTCATCGAAGGCAATAACATCACTTCGACGGCCGGAGGCATCATCGTCCGTAACACGATCCAGGCGAAAATCGTCCGAAACCAGACCGAGAGCTATCATCCTCAGACGGGGCCCGATGGTGCCCTGATTGTGCTGGACGGAACTCACGATAGTGAGGTTCGGGAGAACAACGCCAACGCCTACGATCGAGTCGATGTGGTCTCGCTTAAGAACGGCTCGAGCGGCAACACCGTCGCCGACAACGTCGTGACCTATGGCTCGGCGACAGGAAAAGTTCTGGCCCGTCTGGTGAATGCCCCGAACAATACGATCGGTCGCCAGCGCTCGGACAATGACTGCCTGCGTCAACCGCCCTTGGCAGGCCAATCCGAGGACAGGCTGACTTTCACCCCGCGGGTCCGTCACCTGCTGTCGATCAACGCGGGCTCCTATCCTACGCTGGGCGCGTTCCAGCCGCTGACGTTGGATGCGAGTTGGCTGCCCGGCTCCGATCCCGCGTTCTACCAAGGCCTGGCGGTGAGCCTGAAGCCAGACGGCGACGTCATCTTCCGCGGCACGATCGCATCCAGCGCGACGCAGAGCCCTGGCGCGCCCGTGACCACCCTGCCGCAGGCTTACCGTCCAGCGAAGGCCATCCGCATCGGGGCCGATATGCTGATCCCCGGTAGCCCGAGCACATGGGGACGAGCCATCTTTATCGTTGACGAGACGGGCGGCGTGTTCGTGCAGAGCGCTCCGAATACAACATTGATCCAGTTCGACAGCACCACGTTCTCGCGCTTCTAAGCCTCCCCGCTCGCCGCACCACCCGGCCCGAGCCTGAGACGACCCCTTCACATCGGAGAAGACCATGGCTGCCGCCAGTTTCGAGCGGGCGCTTGCGCTCGTCCTCGCCCATGAAGGTGGATACGTCGATCACCCGGCCGACCCCGGCGGCGCGACCAACCTCGGCGTCACCATCGGCACGCTGTCGGATTGGCTCGGCCGCCCCGCGAGCAAGGCCGAGGTGAAGGCCCTGACCCGCGCCACGGTCGCGCCGATCTACCGGAAAAACTACTGGGACCGCGTGCGCGGCGACGAACTGCCGGCCGGCGTCGATTACTGCGTCTTCGACTTCGCGGTGAACTCGGGTGTGGGCCGGGCGATCCCCGCGTTCCAGCGCGCGATCGGCGTGGCGGACGACGGCAAAATCGGACCCCTCACGCTCGGGGCAGCCCGTGAAAAACCCGCCGTGCAGACGGTCGAGCGCATCTGCGCGGACCGGCTGGCCTTCCTGCGGCAGCTCTCGACATGGGGCACCTTCGGCAAGGGCTGGTCGCGGCGCGTCGAGGGCGTGCGCGCCGACGCGCTGGCGATGGCGCGCGTTGCGCCACCTGTTCCGGCGCTGCCGCCCGTGGCGACGGGTCCGGTGGTCGCCCCGATCCCGACCGCTCCGCAGCCCTCGCCATCCACGAGCCTACTCGGCCGCATCCTCTCGCGCTTCAACGGGAAAGCCTGACCCATGCCGATCCTGCCCCTCATCAGCCTCGCGATCCAGTTTGCACCCGCGTTGCTCGGCATCCTGGCGGGTGACACCGCCGGCAGCGCGGCCGGCAAGGTCATCTCGACCGTCAAGGACGTGCTTGGGACCGCCGATCCCGCCGAGGCGCAAGCGAAGATCGCGGCCGACCCGTCGCTCGGCGAGGCGCTGTCCGCGCGCCTCAATGCGCAGGTCGAGACCCTCCGCATCGAGATGGCCGACGTCGCAAACGCCCGCGCCATGGGGCTCGGCCTCGTGGAGGCAAAGCACTGGACCGGCAACATGCCGGCGATCGTCGTGCTCATCATCATCGCGGTCCACACCGCCATGAATGCCGGGATCTTCCTTATCCCCGGCGAGATCCCCGACCGGATGTTCCAGTTGCTGACGGCGGCCTATGGCACGTCCTCGACCGCCTTCGGCATCGCCATCGCCTACTATCTCGGCTCGTCCCGGTCCTCGGTGACCAAGGATGCGCAGATCGGGCAGGCGCTCAACGCCGCGGTCGCCAACGGCAACGCCATGCCGGCCCGGCGCTGATCAGTGACGAGTTTCGACCTCGCGAGCCTGCTCCGCGACCACGGCCTTCAAGGCGCGCTCGCGGTGGCCGGCATCGTCATTGCGTTCCTCTTCAACGAGCTGCGCAAGGCGACGGAGCGTTACGTCACGCTGCTCGAACGTGTCGTCGCCGTCATTGAGGCGAACAAGGCAGCGGCGTCCGATAGCGCCGAGGCGCTGAAGGACAACGAGCACGCCGTCGCCTCGCTCTCGACGGCCATCCAGACCCTTGCGCGCGAGACCGAAGGTGAGGCGCGTGAGGTCCGCCACGGCATTGCCGGACTTCAGACGTCCGTCAACGCTGTGGCGGAAGCGATCAAAGATCGGCTCCGGGGGGTCGCATGACCGGATGGAGGCGCCTCATGTCGTGGCTGTTGCCGCACGTCGATCCCACCTCCGCCCAGCGCCGGCTCGATGCCGCGGTGAGCGGAGCCCTTGATGCTAGTCGCGAGACCGCTCGGGCCGCGCGAGATCTGCGCGCCTCGACCGACCGGACGCGAGAATCCGCCCGCCAGATCGAGGAAGGCTCGCGGCGCCGCATCCAGGCGCAGGAGACCCGCCGCCAAGCCCGTGCGACGACGGCCGCAGAGGGTAGGATGATGGACTATTTCGAGCGACTGCGGGCCGAGACCGGCCGGGTTAAGAGGGGCAGCACCTGATGCGTCGCGTGTTCGAGTTCCGTGCGGCGTGGGCGCTCGTCGCCGTCGTCGTCTGGTATGTCGTCCTGGTGTTCACGACGCCGTTCCACCCTCGCGGGACGGGCCTGCGGGCTGTGTTCTTGGTCCTGGCGTGCTGGGGGATGGGCGCCTACTGGCGTCCGGCGCGGCGGGCGATCCTCTCGCGCGGCTGGCCGCCGGGCGAGTTGCTTTACGCGCTAATGGTCTGGCTCGGCTGCGCGTCCTACGTGTTCAACATGGCCGTCGCGACGGTGTGGCGGCTCTCGGGCCAGCCGGCCTACATCATCAACAACGCGGTGTTCGATTTCTGGATCGTGCTTGGCATCTGCGCGATGGCGATCGGCGTGACGGTGCCGGACCTGTTCGGGAAGGATGTGCCGCCGCGCGAGCGGATCCGGCTCGGATCGGCATGGATTGGGATGGCGGGCCTCGTCGCCTACCTCGTTCTTGCGCAGCCGGACCTTCGGCCGTTCGCGGAAGCGATCCGCCCCTACATCGACATGGGGCACGATTACCGCGACCCCGATTGATCGCCGCCCACCATTCCCGAGTATGACCCAGCCCCGCCGGCACCAGCCGCGCGGGGTTTCCCATGTCCGCGAGGCTGCCGCGCCATGCAGGCGGCGCGCAGAGGACGTGGCAGCGAGATCTGTACAGCATATGATTGTTTATGCAGCCTCGATCCTTCGGCGAATCCCCGCCGTTGGAGGCGCAGCATGGTCATCACCAATCCGACCACGGAACAGGACGGCAAGGGTTCCGGTGGGCTGCTTGAACGCGCCGTGACCGAAGCCACCGACGGCCTGAAGGAGATCCGAGACGAAGGTCCGTCCGCCGAACCTGTCTACCCCACGCATGCGAGCGCCGAGGCGCACGAGGCGTGGGCCTTTGACTCGGCGTCCTACGAACGCGCCCAGACTGCGCAGGATGCTCTTGATCGCGTCGCTGAGATTATGAGCGGGCAGGTGCATCCGTCGTGATCCGTGCGGGTGACGTCGAGGCGAGCCGGTGCTCGCTGCCATTGCCGATCGCTCCCATCCCCGCCCGGCTCAGCCGCGGCGGGGCTTTTCGTTTCTGGCCTACCGGACCGCGATCTCGCACTCGCCAACAGCAACCACTGCGGCTCTCATCGCGACTGTGCCGACTCTTGTGCGCCGACAGGACACCGTTTGTTCCGGCGCGTCCGATATGTCGGTGTTGCTTGGGAGTTGATTTGCCTGAAGTAATTGGCTGGGGCGCCAGGATTCGAACCTGGGAATGGCGGTACCAAAAACCGCTGCCTTACCACTTGGCGACGCCCCATCGGCTTCAAGCCGCCGGATCTCTAGACGGGCCGGGCGGGACTGGCAACTGGGTTGGACGCCTCTGCCTTGCACCGATGCGCGTTTGTGACGGGATCGCTTGGGCCCCCCGATCGGCCGAGCAGGCTCAGCGCTCCTGCACCGGATCGATGCGACGGCTTATTCTGGGGCCGGATGGCAGGAGCGGGACGACAGAGGAATATGGCGATGAGGGATCGAGTGGCGGTCGTGACTGGGGCAGGCTCCGGTATCGGACGGGCGGTGGCGTTGGGATTGGCGCAGGCCGGGTGGCGGCTGGTGCTCGCCGGGCGGCGGGGCGAGGCGCTGGAGCGGGTCGCGGCAGAACTGCCGGGCCCGTCGTTGTGCGTGCCGACCGACGTGTCCGATCCGCGCGCCGTCGAGGCCCTGTTCGCCGCGGTGGGCGAGCGCTTCGGGCGGCTCGACCTGCTGTTCAACAATGCCGGGATCTTCACCCCCGCCGCGACGGTGGACGAGGTCGCGGTCAAGGATTGGCTCGCCAGCGTCAACGTCAACCTCACGGGCACCTTCCTCTGCACCCGCGCCGCCTTCGGGATGATGCGCAAGCAGGCCCCCAGGGGCGGGCGCATCATCAACAACGGCTCGATCGCGGCCTACGCCCCACGGCCGATGTCGGCGCCCTACAGCGCCACCAAACACGCCATCACCGGCCTCACCCGCGCCACCGCGCTGGACGGGCGCCCGTTCGACATCGCCTGCGGGCAGATCGATGTCGGCAATGCCGAGACCGAGATGACGCAAAGCTTCGGGCAGGGCGCGCGGCAGGCCGACGGTTCGATCCGGCCCGAGCCCACCATGGAGGCGACGCAGGTCGCCGAGGCCGTCGTCTACATGGCCGGGCTGCCGCTCTCGGCCAACGTGCTGTTCATGACCGTGATGGCGACGAACATGCCCTTCGTCGGGCGGGGGTAGGGGAGTCGGCTTTGCGTAGGCGGCGCGGAACGCGTAGAGAGCGGAACACCGCCCGGTCCCCCTTCGAGACGAGCGGCCGACCGCCCCGCGGCGGCCGGTGCCCGCCATGCTGATGCAAACAGACGCCAAATCCGCCGATGCGAAGACCGATCCGGTCGCGCGGCGGCGCACCTTCGCCATCATCTCGCACCCGGATGCGGGCAAGACCACGCTGACGGAAAAGCTGCTGCTGTTCGGCGGCGCGATCCAGCTCGCGGGCGAGGTCAAGGCCAAGCGCAACCGCGTCTCCACCCGGTCCGACTGGATGGGCATCGAGAAGGAGCGCGGCATCTCGGTCGTCACCTCGGTGATGACCTTCGAGTACGGCGATTGCGTCTTCAACCTGCTCGACACGCCGGGCCACGAGGACTTCTCGGAGGATACCTACCGCACGCTGACGGCGGTCGATTCCGCCGTGATGGTCATCGACGCCGCCAAGGGCATCGAGGCCCGGACGCGAAAGCTGTTCGAGGTGTGCCGGCTGCGGGACATCCCGATCGTCACCTTCGTGAACAAGCTCGACCGCGAGGCGCGCGACCCGTTCGAGACGCTCGACGAGATCGAGAAGACGCTCGCCCTCGACGTGGCGCCCGTGACCTGGCCGATCGGGCTGGGCCGCAACTTCGCCGGCACCTACGAACTCGGCGGCAACCGCGTGCGCCGGCTCGACGCGGCGGACGATGCCGGCACGATCCCGGTCTCGGGCTTTGGCGACCCGCTCTTCGACACGCTGCTGACGGAGAACGGCGCAGCCGATGCGTGGCGCGAGGAGGTGGAGCTCGCCGAGGGCGGCCTCAAGACCTTCGATCTCGAAGCGTTCCGCGAGGGGCACCTGACCCCGGTCTTCTTCGGCTCGGCCCTGCGCAATTTCGGCGTGCGCGACCTCATCGACGGGCTCGCCCGCTTCGCCCCGCCCCCGCGCGGCCAGGAGGCGGACAAGCGCGCCGTACAGCCGTCCGAGCCGAAGATGACCGGCTTCGTGTTCAAGATCCAGGCGAACATGGACCCGAACCACCGCGACCGCATCGCCTTCATGCGCGTCTGTTCGGGCCAGCTCCGGCGCGGGATGAAGGCCAAGCTGGTGCGCACGGGCAAGCCGATGTCGCTCTCGGCGCCGCAATTCTTCTTCGCCCAGGACCGGGCCATCGCCGATGAGGCCTTTGCCGGCGATGTCGTCGGCATTCCCAACCACGGGACGCTTCGCATCGGCGACACGCTGACCGAGGGCGAAGAGCTCGTCTTCCGCGGCGTGCCGAGCTTCGCCCCCGAGATCATGCGGCGGATCAAGCTCACCGACGCGATGAAGGCCAAGAAGCTCCGAGAAGCACTCCAGCAGATGGGCGAGGAGGGCGTCGTGCAGGTCTTCATCCCGCAGGATGGCTCACCGGCCATCGTCGGCGTGGTCGGCGCGCTGCAGCTCGACGTGCTGAAGGAGCGGCTACAGGCGGAGTACGGCCTGCCGATCGACTACGAGACGACGCGGTTCTCCGTTTGCCGCTGGATCGAGGCGGAATCGGAGGTCGAGATCGACCGGTTCGTGAACGCCCACGGCTCGGCCATGGCGAGCGACCTCGACGGCGCGCCGGTCTTCATGGCCACCACCGCCTTCTCGCTCCGCTACGAGGAGGAGCGCTGGGAGAAGATCCGGTTCACGGACGTGAAGGACTATCAAAAGCGGGCGGCGTGAGCGGCGGGGCCCGAGTCCCGGCCCGGCGCCGGCAGCGCTCTTTCCGCGCCGGCGGCGCTCACTCGTAATCGAAATCGAGCGAGCGCTCGAAGGCGATGGCGCTCATCTCGCGTCCCTTCGGATCGGCGACGGAGATGTCGCGAAAGCCGCGTCCCGCCAGTTCCCAGGTCTTCTCGAGCGCCTGCTCGTCCGTGCCGCAGGCAAAGGCCAGCGTGCGGCCCGCCGGATCCGTTCCCGTCACCTTGTACATGGCCGCGCTCCTGTCCGAGCCGTGAAGATATGCTCGGCGCCGTCGGGGAGAAGGGGCGGAGCGCGTTCCGTGCGGCAGGGCCGTCAGCCTCAGCCGAGCAGCGCCGCCTTGTCCACGTCGAGCGCCCGGGCCAGCTCGTCGAGCACCGCGTGCTCGCTCTCGGTGATGCCGCCCTTGTCGGCCACGTCCGCCGCGATCAGGAAGACGTGCTGGCGCTGTTCGAGGGGACGGTCGGCGATGGCCGCGACGTGCTGGCTGTTCTCCAGGCGTCCGGCGCGCAGCTCCGCGCGGGCGAGCGCCTCGAACAGCGCCTTTTCCAGGGTGAGCGTGTCGTAGGATTTCTGAAGGATCGGGTTGGCCCGCATACTGACGAGGGCCGCCTCGATCTCCTCGTCATCGGTGTCGCCGTCGGCAACGATCACGTTGGCCGCGGCGGAGACCGCCGCCTGCATAAAAACGGAATCGCCAGCGTAGGACATCACCACCCGGTTCAAACGGACGAGGGCGTCCTGAAAAAACCCCATCTTGCAATCCCCCCAGGCGCCCGGCCCCTAGCGCGCCACCCGACCCACGGCGCCAGCCACGATGGTTCCAACGCAGGCAGCCAACCGTCAAGATGGCAAGCTTGACGGATCCCTCACAGTTCCGCCGAGCGCCGCGATAGTTCCGCCCGCAGGTGGCGCGCCGGCTCGACCAGGGCCGCGTCCCGGCGCTGGCGCGGGCGGGGCGGAGCGAGGGTGACATCCGCCGCGATCCGGCCGGGGCTGCCCGCCAGCACCACGACCCGGTCGGCGAGATAGACCGCCTCGTCGATGTCGTGGGTGACGAACAGCACCGTCTTGCCCGTCTGCGCCTTGATGCGCTGGATCTCGTCCTGAAGACCCTCGCGGGTGAAGCTGTCCAGCGCCGAGAACGGCTCGTCCATCAGCAGCACCTCGGGCTCGACCGCGAGGGCGCGGGCGATGGCGATGCGCTGACGCTGCCCGCCGGAGAGCTGGTGCGGCCAGCGGCCGGCGAGGTCGGACAGCCCGACGAGCTTGAGCATCGCCGCCGCCCGCTCGCGGCGCTCGGGCTTCGACAGGCCGTGCCGCTCCAGGCCGAAGGCGACGTTGTCGATCACCCGCCGCCAGGGCAGCAGCCGCGCGTCCTGGAACACCAGTGCCATCGGCGTGCGGGTTTTCTGTGGATCGGTGTCGAGATGGACCGTGCCGCCGCTGGGTTTGGCCAGATCGATCAGCACGCGCAGGAGCGTCGATTTGCCGACGCCCGATTCGCCGACGATGACGAGGAACTGCCCCCGCGGCACCGCGAGATCGAGGGCGGACAGGATCTCGGTGCGCCGCCCGTCACGCTCGTAGGCGAGGCTCAAGCCCCGGATGTCGATGATGGGGCCACTCATGCGCGCCACCGCAGCAGCCAGCCCTGCAGGGCGACGAAGCCGGTATCGAACAGGCCGTACAGCCCGGCCATGGTGAGCATGTAGACCACGACGATGTCGGTGGAGAGGAGCGAGGAAGCCTGCATCATCCGCGCGCCGATGCCGGGCACGCCGAAGATCTCGGCGGCGACCACCGCCATCCAGGCTTGGCCCAGCGCCGTGCGCAGGCCGACGAGAATACCCGGCGTGGCGGCCGGCAGGAGAATCTTGGTGAGGCGCGCGAGAGGCCCGCGGAAGCCGAAGGCCTGGGCCACCTCGATCAGGTCGCGATCGACGCCGCGCACGGCGCCTTGCGTGGCAAAGAACACGATCCAGAACACGCCGATGGCGATGATGAACACGGCGGCCGAGGGCTGGACGCCGAACCAGATGATGGCGAAGGGCACCCAGGCGAGGCCGGGAATGGGGCGCAGCAGCCGCACGATCCCCGCGGTCAGGCTGTCGAACCAAGCGGACATGCCCGTGGCCAGCCCGAGAGCCACGCCCGCGAGCGCGCCCGCGCCGAGCCCGACCATGTAGTGGCTCAGACTCTCGACGACCGCGATCGGCCAGGCACCGTTGGAGATCTCCCGGGCGAAGGCTGCCGGGATGGAGGAGGGCGGCGGCAGGAAGGCCGGGTTGATGAGGTCGAGCCGGGGTGCGGCCTCCCAAAGGGCGAGGAAGGCGGCAAGCCCGACGACCGCCAAGGCGGCCGAGCGGAACGAGGTCATGGCGTCAGGATCGTGGAAATCAGGGCTTCTTGATCGCGTCGAACGGCTTGGCGTCGAACAGGCCGTCGGTCGGCGCCTCCTTGTCGAGGGTGCCGATCGAGACCTGATAGGCCTGCATCTTCTTCGTCGCCTCGATGATCGTGCGCGGGTCGGCAACGAACTTCGCGGCAGGCGAAGAAAGCGCCTTCTGGATCGTGGCGACGTCCGTGATGCCCTTGCCGAGCGCCGCCTCGACCGGCGGGGCGGCGCGCGCCGGATCGGTCTTCAAGAGGTCGGTCGCCCTGACCAGTGCCGAGACGAGGCCCTCCACTGCCTTCGGATTGGCGTCGGCGAACTTGCCGTAGACGGCAACCACGGTGCCCGGCTGATCGGGAAACATCTCCCCGCCGGTGGCGATCAACGTGATCTTCGGGTTGCGGCCCTGGACGATGGTGAGCGCCGGCTCGCGGATCGAGGCGCCATCGACGGCGCCGGCCAGCAGCGCCTGCTGGGTCGCATCGATGCCCATGGCGACGATCTCGACATCGGCCTTGTCGGCCTTCGCCACCTGCCAGAGCCAGTGCTGGAGGGTGGTGTTCGGCACCGAGCCCGGCGGCTGCGTGGCGAGCCGGGCGGGGCGGCCCTCCTTGGCCTTGAACTGCTTGAAGGCCTCGGCCTTGCTCGGGGCGGTCGCGAAGTAGGGCGCGAGCTTGGGGGCTGCCACGAACACCATCTCCTCGATGGCGGTGGCGGCCACGACCCGCACGTCGATGCCCTTGGTGCGGGCCACCGCGAGCGGCGCGATGCCGGCGACGTAGACGTCGATGGTGCCGGACGCGAGCGCCTGGATCATGTTGGGGCCGGACTCGAAAGTGGTGAAGGCCGGCGCCAGCCCGGCTTCCTTGAGCCAGCCCTCGCCGTTGGCGACGAAGACGGGCGCGGCGCCGATCACGGGAATGACGCCGATGCGCACGGGCACGGTCTGGGCGGCGAGTGGCACCACGAAGGGCACGGGAAGGGCGAGAAGCCCCGCGATCAGGGCGAAGGCCTTGAACAGATTGCGCATCGAGACGGGTTCCAGGGGAGCCGGACGGCGTTCCCCATGGCACAGCGGACGCGATCTTCCAATCGCGCTTACCCATGGGCGTTCAGACGCGGCGGCACGGGGCAGGGGCAAGCCGGGCGACGAAGCTTTGCCGGCCTGCGACGGAACGGCCCTGTTCCTCGTACCGTTTACCCAGCCGAAAGCGGTATCCACGCCGCGGGACAGACGACAGGACACCCTACGCCATGAGCCTCCTCGGCAGCATCGTCAGCAAGATCCTCAATCCATTCGGCTCATCGGAGGCGAAGGCCGGCGAGTCGTCCGCCAAGCCCTCCGAGACGCAGGCACAGCCGTCCTCCGGCGGCGGCAGCGCCCCGGCCTCCACGCCCACCAGCGGCGGAACGTCGTCGGGCGGATCCGTCGATGTCGAGGCCGTGCTCAACGACCTCGCCTCGAAAAATTCGCAGAAGCTGAACTGGCGCAGCTCCATCGTCGATCTGATGAAGCTGCTTGACCTCGATTCGAGCCTGCACGCCCGCCAGCAGCTTGCCGACGAGCTGCATTACACCGGCGACAAGAACGACTCGGCCTCGATGAACATCTGGCTGCACAAGCAGGTCATCAAAAAACTCGAAGAGAACGGCGGCAAGGTCCCGGCCGACCTCAAGGACTGAGAAGACCGATAGCGGTCACATCGGTGCCCTCGCCGACATAAGAAAGCGGGTGGTGGGAATGAACTCCCGCCACCCGCTTCGTTTTCGAGGCCGGGTGAGGGCGGGTTTTCCGGAGGCCGGCGGGTTGCCGCAGACGGCGGGCGCTGAACCGAGTGCGCCGTGCGAGGGTCCAGCGTCCGCAGGGAGAACCGGATGCTGCCCATGGTGGGCGTTATGGCGACGCGGACGGTCTCAGAACCGAGCGGCACCACGAGCGTGCGACCGATGGCGAGGTGGCGCACATCGGCAGGAATACGCTGGGTGAATTGTGGATAGGAGGAGTCGCTGCGCTTCACCGGACGAACGAGCTGAAACCGCATCTTTAGCACGCCGTTGTAGCACGGTCGGCCTAGCACAACACTCTGTCTGGATTTAGGTTTCTGAGCTAGTGGCTGTTCTCAGAAAATTGGTGCCCAGGAAAGGACTCGAACCTTCACCTCTTGCAAGACTGGTACCTGAAACCAGCGCGTCTACCAATTCCGCCACCTGGGCGCCGGACCGTTGCCGGTCGGCGATGGGGTTCGTTTAGGCGGCGGCGGCGAAGGCGTCAATCGCTGTTTCGCCGCCGCCGGTCAAAAACCCCGAAGCGGGGGATTCGCGCAGCGCGAGGGCAACACGCCCGCGCCCTGCGTCGGGACGAGGCTCAGCCGCGCCACTCGCGGATATCGACGAAGCGGCCAGCCACCGCTGCGGCGGCGGCCATCGCCGGGGAGACGAGGTGAGTGCGGCCGCGCGGGCCCTGGCGGCCCTCGAAGTTGCGGTTGGAGGTCGAGGCGCAGCGCTCGCCCGGCCGCAGCTTGTCCGGGTTCATGCCGAGGCACATCGAGCAGCCGGGCTCGCGCCAATCGAAGCCGGCGTCCTTGAGGATGCGGTCGATCCCCTCGGCCTCGGCCTGCGCCTTCACCAGGCCGGAGCCCGGCACCACCATCGCCGAGACGCTGTCATGCACCTTGCGGCCCTCGACCATCTTGGCGACGATCCGCAGATCCTCGATGCGGCCATTGGTGCAGGAGCCGATGAACACCCGGTCGAGGGTGACGTCGGTCATCCGCGTGCCCGGCGTCAGGCCCATATAGGCCAGGGCCTTCTCCTTGGACTGACGCTTGTTCTCGTCCGCGATCTGGGCCGGATCAGGCACCGTGCCGAGGATCGAGACGATGTCTTCAGGGCTGGTGCCCCAGGAGACCAGCGGGGGGAGGTTGGCGGCGTCGAGACGGATTTCGCGATCGAAATGCGCGCCTTCGTCCGTGGCCAGACGCTGCCAGTAGCGGCGGGCCGCGTCGAACGCTGCGCCCTTCGGGGCCTTCGGGCGGTCCTTGACGTAGGCGTAGGTGGTCTCGTCGGGCGCGACCATGCCGGCGCGGGCACCGCCCTCGATCGACATGTTGCAGATCGTCATCCGGCCCTCCATCGAGAGGGCGCGGATCGCCTCGCCGGCATATTCGATGACGTGGCCGGTGCCGCCAGCGGTGCCGATCTCGCCGATAATGGCGAGCACGATGTCCTTGGCGCTGACGCCCCGCGGCAAGGTGCCGTCGACCGTCACCCGCATGTTCTTGGCCTTGCGCTGGATCAGCGTCTGCGTGGCGAGCACGTGCTCGACCTCGGACGTGCCGATGCCGTGGGCCAGCGCGCCGAAGGCGCCGTGGGTCGAGGTGTGGGAATCGCCGCACACGATCGTCTGGCCCGGCAGGGTGAAGCCCTGCTCCGGCCCGATGATGTGGACGATGCCCTGGCGCCGGTCGAGGGCATCGTAGAACTCGATGCCGAAGTCGCGCACGTTCTCGGCGAGCGCTTCGAGCTGCGTGCGGCTCTCGGGATCCTCGATGCCCTTGGAGCGGTCCGAGGTCTGGACGTTGTGATCGACGACGGCCAGCGTCTTGTGCGGCGCGCGCACCGTGCGGCCGGCCACGCGAAGCCCCTCGAACGCCTGGGGGCTCGTCACCTCGTGAACGAGGTGACGGTCGATGTAGAGGAGGGCGGAGCCATCCGGCTCGACATCGACGACGTGGTCGTCCCAGATCTTGTCGTAGAGGGTGCGCGGCGC
Source organism: Methylorubrum sp. Q1 (assembly GCF_004683995.1). Classification (NCBI taxonomy): domain Bacteria; kingdom Pseudomonadati; phylum Pseudomonadota; class Alphaproteobacteria; order Hyphomicrobiales; family Methylobacteriaceae; genus Methylorubrum; species Methylorubrum sp. Q1. The sequence goes on from NZ_SRHQ01000025.1 coordinate 13,817, forward strand.
GGTCATGGTGCAGCTATTCTGACGGGTTGAAGGCTCCATCGCGGAAAACGCCTCGACCGGGCCGCGGGAAACCACGCGGCCGGATCGTGGGGAGTATCCGGAAGACCTCTTGTGTAATGCTCCTCGGGCGATTTCGGAAGGGCGGCCGCGCATATGCGGCGCGCAAGATACTTTTGCGGCCCGCCCGCCCCAGCGGCTGGACCGGCGCGCGGCGCGGCGGTACTCCCGGCCCTATCCTTTGTTGACCCCTTCTTTGCCGACCACTGGGAGGCCGTGAGCCGGTGCCACCAGCCGAGACGCCCGACATCCTGCTCATCCGGCAGACCCGCCCCGATGTGGCCGAGCGGCTTGCCGAGCGCTTCCGCCTGCACCGCCTGGAGGAGGCGCCCGACCGCGAGGCGTTCCTCGACGCGGTGGGACCGCGCATTCGAGCGCTCGCGGTCGGCGCGATGTGCCCGATCGATGCGAGGCTGTTCGACCGGCTGCCGCAGCTCGAGATCGTGGCGAGCTTCGGCGTCGGCTACGACACGATCGATGCGGTTGAGGCGGATCGCCGCGGCATCGTCGTCACCCATACGCCCGACGTGCTCTCCGACGAGGTGGCCGACCTCGCGCTGGGCCTCCTGCTCGCCACCCTCCGCCAGATCCCGCAGGCCGATCGCTACCTGCGCGCCGGGCGCTGGCGGGAGGGCAGCTTCCCGCTCACCACGAGCCTGCGGGAGCGCCGGGTCGGCATCCTCGGGCTCGGCCGGATCGGGCGGGCGATCGCCCAGCGGCTCGAAGGGTTCGGCGTGAGAATCGCCTATCACGGGCGCAGGCCGCAGGCCGACATCGCCTACGCCTACCACGACAGCCTGCTCGGGCTGGCGCAGGCGGTCGATACGCTGGTCGTGGCCGCACCCGGCGGGCCGGGCACGAACGGGATCGTCGATGCCGGGGTGCTGGCGGCGCTCGGGCCTGACGGCATCGTCGTCAACATCGCCCGCGGCAGCGTCATCGACGAGGCGGCCTTGATCGCCGCGCTGCAGGCGGGGACGATCCTCGGGGCGGGGCTCGACGTGTTCGAGAACGAGCCTCAGGTGCCGCAGGCGCTGATCGATCTCGACCGGACCGTGCTGCTCCCGCATATCGGCTCCGGGTCGCACCACACCCGCGCGGCCATGGGCCGGTTGCTCATCGACAACCTGTTTTCCTGGTTCGACGGCAAGGGCCCGCTCACGCCGGTGCCGGAAACGCCCTGGAAGGGCTCGCGATGAGAGGCCCGACGATGACGCGCATGGCGGTTGCCGGGGCGCTCGCCGCGCTGGCTCTGAGTGCGGCCCACGCCCAGGAGAGTCCGCCCGCGCCGGAGCCGGCACCTGCCACGGTTCCGGCGGAGAACGGGGTTGGCGGGCCGACCGGCCTCGCGACCCTGCCGACGACCCTTGCAGGGGCTGCAGGCACCTGGGACCTCTCCCTGGAGGGCGGGCGGCGGCGCTGCGTGCTGACCCTCGCCATGGAGACCGGTCCGAGCGGGCGCGCGGCGCGCTTTCCCGCCGGCTGCCGCCGGGCCCTGCCGCTCATGGCCGGCATCGGCGGCTGGCTGTTCACCGGCGAGGGCCTGCGCCTCGTGGACCGGAACCTGCGGCCGGTGCTGGCCTTCGCCAAGAACCCCGACGGGATGAGCCTCGGGGCCTCCGCCGAGAGCGGCGAGCGCTACAACCTCGTGCCATTGCAGATCGCGGCGATGCTGCCGCCCGCCGCCCCCGGCGCGGCCACCGTCACGCCCACGGCGAATGCGGTGGAGAGCGACGCGCCCGCCTCGGCCGCCGTGCCGGAGAAGCCGGCGGAGGGTCCGGCTCCGGGCCTCTACGCCCTCGATCGCGCCGAGCAGAAGGATGTCTGCCGCCTCGAATTCACGCGGCCCGTCGAGGCCGGCAAGGACACGGCCCCCGTGCGGGTGATGCCGGATTGCCGCGACAGCGGGATCACGGTTTTCGATCCGGTGAGCTGGCGCTTCGCCAACGGGCATCTGACACTGAAGGCGCGGCGCGGCCACGCGGTGAGCCTCGTGGCGATCGGGGAGGGGCGCTGGCGCCGCGACCCCGAGATCGGCGTGCCCCTCGTGCTACGGAAGGTCGAACCGTAGGGCGCGGCGGGCTGATCGTTCTGCATCATCTTTGCCCGAAAGCCGGCAACCGCCTTTTGGGACGATGCTTCAGAACAGTGGCCGCAGGGCGAGATGGAGCCCGAGGCCCAGCAGGCCGACGAAGAAGCAGCGGCGGAACACGCGCTCGCTGACGCGCCCCCGCACCCAGCCGCCGAGTGCCATGCCGAAGAGGGCCGGCACCAGGGCGATGAGGGAGGTTCCCGCAACACTGAGCGAGAGGGCGCCGCCGCCGGCAAGGGCGATGGCGAGCGCGACGGTCGAGACCGTGAAGGAGAGCCCCAGCGCCTGGATCAGGTCGTCCTTGGTCAGGCCCAGCGCCCCGAGATAGGGCGCGGAGGGGAACGAGGACACGGCGGTGGCCGCCGTCACCAGCCCCGTCGCCGCACCGACGAGGGGCCCGAGCCAGCGCTCCATGCCCGGCGGCACATGGAGCCGCAGGGCGGCAAGGCCGATCACGGCGTAGGCGATCAAAGCGAGGCCGAGGAAGACCGTGGCTTCCGCGCCGTAATGTCCGTGAAGGATCCCCGCGGCGACCAGGGTGGCGACCACGCTCGCTGCCAGCATCGGCCAGAGCCGGCGCAGCAGCGTGCCGAAGCGCGGGCCCGCGGCGAGTTGCCAGACATTGGTGACGAAGGCGGGCACCACGAGCAGAGCCGCGGCCTGGACCGGCGCCATGACGAGGCTCAGCAGGCCCATGGCGACGGGCGGCAGGCCGAGCCCGACCATGCCCTTGACGAAGCCGGCGAGCAGGAAGGCCGACGCCGCCACGGCGAGGGGGAGGGGGTCCGTGGAAAAAGTCATGAGCACGTTCTGATCGGGGGAGGGGGCAAGAGGGTCGGGCAGGGTCAGTCGTGGAGCCGCATGTCGCGCAGGATCGCCTGACGCGCGGCTTCCGCCTCGGCCTCCTTCGTGGAGAGCGGCGCGGCGGCCGGCACGGGCCGGGCGACCGCGACCGGCGGCGCGCTGCTACAGGTGCGCGGGCCGGCATCGGAGCGGGCGATGGCAACCAGCGCGGTGAAACCCGCGAGGAGAAGGGCTGCCGTTTCGAGCCGGGCGTCGCCCGGGCGGAGCGTGGTCTGTGCGTCGCGTGGCATGGCCTGAGTTTCGCAGCGCGACGGCGCGCGACAATGCGGAAGTGGCCCGCGTCAGCCTTCGGCTGAGCCGAAGCCCTTGCCGCGGGATGCGGGCTCGCCGACGATGCTCTGGCTTTTTGATTTTGCATCGTCTTTTTCCGAAAGCCGGCGGCCACCTTTCGCGACGATGCTCCATGCGCTTCGACCTGACCGACCTGCGCCTGTTCCTTCACGTCGTCGAGGCGGAGAGCATCACCCGTGGCGCCGAGCGGGCCGGGCTGGCGCTTGCCTCGGCGAGCGAGCGCATCCGCGGCATGGAGGCGGATGGCGGCGTGTCGCTGCTGGAGCGCCATCCCCGCGGGGTACGGCCAACGCCAGCGGGCCTTGCCGTGGTGCATCACGCCCGGCTCGTGCTCGGCCAGCTCGAACAGATGCGCGGCGAACTCGGCCAGTACGCGAGGGGCCTGCGCGGCCATGTCCGGCTGCTGTCGATCACCGCGGCAGTCGCCGCCTTCCTCCCCGATGCGCTGTCCGGTTTCCTTGCGGCCTATCCCAGCGTCGATATCGATCTCGAGGAGCGCACCAGCCGCGAGACCGTCGATGCCCTGGCCGGCGGGCTTGCCGATATCGGCATCGTCGCCGACACGACCGATCTCGGCGCGCTCGAAACCCGGCCACTCCATCTCGACCGGATCGTGCTCGCCGTGCCGGCGGGCCATGCCCTGGCGCAGCGGAGCGGCGTCGCGTTCCGGGAGGTGCTGGACGAGCCTCTGGTCGGCCTCAGCCACGGCCGGGCGCTGCAGGCGCATCTGGCGACCCACGCCGCCCGCGCCGGCCGTCCGTTCAAGCTCAGGGTGCGCCTGAACGGGCTCGATGCCGTCTGCCGCATGGTCGAGCGGGGCGTCGGCGTGGCGATCGTGCCGGAGGCGGCGGCGCGGCGCGCGGCCGAGACGCTGGCGATCCGCGCCATCCCGATCGACGAGCCCTGGGCCGTGCGTCAGCTCAGGCTCTGCGCCCGCAGCTTCGCAGCGCTTCCACCGCACGCCCGTCAACTCGCCGAGCACTTGGTCGCGCATCTCGGCGCGAGCGAGAGTCCGGGTTTCGAAAGGACAAGTCCTTTCGCGGGTCCAGGGCAGAGCCCTGGCTGACATCCGTGATCGACGTCAGTGGTCGCGATCAGGCGCGGCGCTCGACCGATACGGGATGCCGCGGAACGCCCTGCTTCTCGAAGCGGGACAGGTTCTCGATGGTGGTCGCCGCAATCGCCGCCAGCGCCTCGGCGGTGAAGACGGCCTGATGCCCCGTCACGATCACGTTCGGGAAGGTCAGCAGGCGCGAGAAAACGTCGTCCCGGATGATCTGGTTCGACAGATCCTCGAAGAAGAGGCCGCCTTCCTCCTCATAGACGTCGAGGCCGAGTTCGCCGATCACCCCTGATTTCAAACCCTCGATCAGCGCGGCGGTATCGACGAGCGCCCCGCGCCCCGTATTGAGTCGCCCAAGCGTCGGGCCGGATGGTCGGCGATGCGGGTGAGGACGTCCCGCAAGGAGACCTCGGCATCGCGGCCGTTCAGCTTGGCCGTCTCGATCAGGGTGGAGAAGGCGGCCGCCCGCTCGGCCGGGTTGTTGTCGAGCCCGATCCGGCCGTCGTCGAACACCCGGGTCAGGGCGCGCCAGCGGCTCAGCATGTAGCGGAACGCCTTGGCCAGATCCGAAGGGCCGGAGAGCTGCGGCAGGATCGTCTCGGCCCGGGCTCTCAAGACATCGGCCAGCGGTCGGGATCGATCCTGCCGCCGTCGCGGTCGCTCATCGGGCGGCTGGCCGGCGATCTCGCGTTCGACCGCGTAGAGGGCGCCGATGCGCTCCAGCGCCTCCCCGGCGATGGCGGAGCCGGTCTTGGCGTGCACGTCGAAGAACTTGCGCCGGGTATGGGCCCAGCAGGCCGCCTCGATCAGCGCACCGCCGGTGCGCCCGCCCTCGTAGAGCCTCTGGAAGCCGGCATAGCCGTCGGCGTGCAGCACGCCCTGGAACCCGGCCAGATGCGCCAGCGGCCGTTCGCCTCTGCAGTCGGGGGAGGCCAGGAACACGGCGGCCGGCGGACGCACGCCGCCGTGGGGCCGCTCGTCGCGCACAGAAGACCCAGAGCCGTCCGGTCTTCGTCCGGCCCAGACCCGGCGCCAGTCCCGGGACGGGGGTGTCGTCGCCGCAGAGGACATCCGAGCCCGCCAGCACGTCCTGGCGGAGCAGGTCGACCAGCGGCGAGAGGGCGGCGGCCGTCGCACCCACCCAGCCCGACAGGGTCGAGATGGCCAGGTCCACGCCGTCCCGGGCATGGATCTCGGCCTGGCGGTACAGCGGCAGGTGGTCATCGAACTTCGCCACCGCGATATGGGCCAGCAGACCGGCTCCGGCCCGCCCGCGGGCGATTGGGCGATGCGAGGCGGGCGCCTGAACCATGGCGTTCTCGTCGGTCAGCATCGTGTCGTAGAAGTCGCGGACGAGGCGGGCGATCTGGTCGTCGGTCAGCATCGGCGTCGCGCGCAGGGTCGAGAACAGCTCTTCCGCCGCCACGTATAGCCGACTGGCCCTGAGCTTGGCAGCGCGGATATCGCCCGTTCCGAGGCTGCGCACGAGTTCGTGTCGGCCGAGACGCTGCCGAAGGTCGGCCGGGATGCGGCGTCGGCACTGGAAGGTGCGTCCGCGCTGGACGACGTTGGCGACGAAACCCAAACCGCGCTCCCGCCGTCCGCGCGGACGGCCTGTGTAGCAGCGATGTGTAGCAAGGTGCTCAGACCGCAGGGCGGCCCAGCAAAATCGTCAGTCTCTTCAGTGGACTAGGTCTTGCGTGGCTGGGGGACCTGGATTATCAGCACCCATTGACTAAGCCATTGCTAAACCATCAACATCCTGTTTTTCTTGCGTTTTCGGCGCCAATTGTTACGACTGACTGTTACGTCAGCCTGCCACGGCGGCGCCGGAGTTCCTGCTTTGTGCCTCGCGTCCAATATCGCCCGTCGCAACGGCTCGGCGGTCTACTACGCCCGCCTCGGCGTGCCGAAGGACCTTCAGGCCGTCGTCGGGGCAAAGGAGAAATGGGAGTCGCTGCGCACGAAGGACGCCCGCGAGGCAAAGGTGCGCGTGCTCGACGTGCTCAAGCGCTGGAATGATGAGTTCGACGCCCTTCGCCGTGGTCTCGCGTCGAAGGAGCCGACGCCGGAAGACATCCAAGCCGCGACTTGGGAGCACTACCAGAGCGAGCTGGAGCATCATCAGCGAGAGCGCCAGGGGCGACTCAACGAACAAGAGATTGAAGTTGAAACCAGACGCATCATCAAAGATGTCGAAGAGGGGCGCCTACCTTGGGGCGATGATCCACTCAGCCAAGTGAGTGCGGCTGCCGAACTCACGGGTCTTCGTAACGCGGCAGAGCGACAGGGGCGCTCCCGCGCGATTCGTAAGCAGATACTCGAAAAACATCTGGGGAAGAATGAGCCGGTGCTTGTGCGCGATGCCGCTCACGCGCTGATCGCTCGCGAGAATTGGGCAATCGAGCCCAACACCGAAGCTTTCAAGGCGCTTTGTGGAAATCTATTGCGGGCCGAGATCGAAGCACTAACCCGTGCCGAGGAACAAGACCGCGGCAACTTCGCTGGGCGCCCGACCGACGAGTTCATCAAGCCACCGGCAGGAAAGATCGCCGCGCCGGTCGCCGCTCCGGGGGAGGGCATCCGTGACCTTCTCGACGCCTACGAGGCCGACAACCGCAAGCGGCTGACGGCTGACACGATCCGCGTGAACCGGCAGGTGATCGAGATGTTCGTCGAGTTCGCGGGCGCGACCCTCCCGGCGCGGGCGATCACGAAGGACCATGTTTTCGCATGGAAGTCGGCTTTGCGTCGCTATCCAACCCGTGCCGCCGAAATCGGCGCGTTTCAAGGAATGGCTTTCAAAAAGATCATCGCCGAAAACGAACGGCTAAAACGTCCGACCCTCTCAGACAAGACCGTCAACCGTTACCTGTCCGCACTCGGCGGCTTCTGCACTTGGGCGCAGAAGAACGGCAAGATGGGCGACCATCCGGTCAACGGCATGTTGATCGAGAAGGACCGTGGCCCGTCCAAGGTCCGACCCTATACTTCAGACCAACTCACAGCGATCTTCCGATCCCCTTTGTTCACGGGATGCCTGTCGGACGAACGAGAGCACAAGCCCGGTGATGTCCGCCCACGAGATCACCGCTACTGGCTTCCGCTCCTCTCCCTGTATACGGGCGCACGGATGGGCGAGCTCGCTCAACTGCTCATCAACGATGTGCGCCAGGACCGAGGTCAGTGGATCATTCACATTACCCGTGAGGGCGACCACACGAAATCGACGAAGACTGCGGGTTCGCAGCGCGTCATCCCGTTGCACTCAGAGCTAGAACGCCTCGGCTTCCTCATCTTCCACGCGCAGCAGGCCGCAACGGGCAATAAGCGCCTGTTCCCAGAAATCGTCCCCGACGCTCGCGGCCAACTCACCGGCAATGTCTCGCGTTGGTGGGGTCGCTACGTCGAGCGGATCGGCGTGAAGAACGACACGAGCGTGAATTTCCATTCGTTCCGTCACGGGATGGCGGATGCTCTGCGCCGCGCGGGCTACCGTGACGAGGAGTTCGGGTTTCTGCTCGGACACACGCAGGCCACCACAACGGGCCGTTATGGAATCTTGTCTGAGGGGGATCTCACTCAGCGACGCAAAATGATCGATGCGGTGAACTTTCCTGGCCTCGACCTATCGCATCTTCATACAACGGTAATCCAGTCGAGTTCGCATTGAATTTCAAGATCCCGCACCGGAAATAATCCAAGATATTGTTCTTCCAGCCATCTGACCCTGTGCTAGTATTTCAGCATTAGAGCCAGACGCAAGGCGTGTTCCGCCGACTGTGCTCGCGCGGTTTCACGCTGGAAGTTCATGATACTGCTCAACCAGTATGGCGACTTGATCGAGACAAAGGCTGCAAGCACGCCTGCCGTCGTCGGTTTAGGTCAGCCCTGGCCTACCGAGTGGGGCGCTCTGCCGGCCATCGCCGGCCCGGCCGTCACACCTGAGACGGCTATGAGCGTGCCTGCCGTGAAAGCGTGCGTGGAGCTGATTTCCGGCGCCATCGGCTCGCTGCCGGTCAAGGTCTACCAGGGCAAGGGCGAGGGCCGCACCGAGGCATCGGAGCATCCCGCCTACGCCCTCGTTCATGATGACGCCTGCGAGTGGATGAGCGCTGGCGAACTTCGCGCCCAGCTCGTGACCGACGCCCTGTTGCGCGGCAACGGCTACGGCCTCATCCGCCGCGATACCAACGGCGAACCCTTTGAAATCCTCCATCTCCGGCCGGAAGCCGTTTCCACCGTCGTTGACCAGATCACGGGCGAGCCTTGGTTTCGGGTCACCGTGGCAGGCGGACAGGAGATCGTCGGTCACGCCGATATGATCCACCTGAAGGCGCCCGGCAGTCTCGACGGCATCACCGGCACGGCTACGATCCAGCGCGCCCGCAACGCGATCTCGCTCGCCCTGGCGCTGGAGCATCACGCCGCGCGCATCATGAAGAACGGCGCCCGACCGAGTGGCCTGCTCAACGCACCGGGCGTCCGCAACCGGCCTGAGGCTCAGAACCTCCAGGCGAGTTTCGGCATCCAGAACGCCGATGAGAACTCCGGCGGCGTCGCCACGGTCTACGGCGGCGTCACCTTCACGCCCATCGAGTTCAAGTCTGTCGATCAGCAGTTCATGGAGCAGCGCGCCTTTCAGGTGGCCGAGATCGCCAAGGCGTTCTCCGTGCCGCCGACGCTCGTGGGTGAACTGGCGAAGGCCACGCTCAGCAACTCCGAGACGATGGGGCGCCAGTTCCTCACGCTCACGCTGATGCCCTGGATCAGCGCCTTGCGCGCCGCCTTCCGCCGCACGCTCATCCGCAAGGAAGACCGTCGCACCTTCGAAATCGACTTCGTGCTCGACGGCCTGCTCCAGGCCGACAGCGCGCAGCGCGCCGCCTTCTACGCCAGCCTTCGCTCAGCCGGGATCATGACGGCGAACGAGGCACGCGCCCGCGAAAACCTTCCGGCGCATCCCGACGGCAACAAGCTCGACAGCCCGCACGTCGCGACGCCCAGCACCACCCCGGCCCCGGAGCCCATCGCCGATGTCTGACACGACCGTCACCGCCTTCCTGGGCGACCGGGATCGCGCCTTCGATCTTACCCCGCAGGTGATCGAGCTGGAGCGCGTCACCGGCACCGGTATCGGTGCTTTGATCCGCCGCGTGATCGCGGGCGACTTCCACGCGACCGACATGCCCGAGATCGTTCGCCTTGGCCTCATCGGCGGCGGGGAGAAGCCGAAGGACGCTGCCGCGCTCGTGGCCGCTTACGTGACCGGCCGACCCCTCGCCGAAACCCATCAGCTCGCGACCTTGATCGCGCTGGCGCTGTGGAACGGCGTGCCGAAGGTAGCTGAGGCCAAGGTGCCGGAGGATGAGCTTCCGGGCGGCTTCGAAATCCGCTTCCCCGATGGGCGCGTGGAGATCGTCAGCGGAGAGGCCGCCTGATGCTCAAGCACCGCCTCATCACGAAGTCTCTCACCGTCGCCGACACGGGCGAGATCACCGGCATCGCCTGGGGCACCGGCCCCGATGCGGCCGGCGACGTGATCCACCCCGGCACCTTCGGCCGCGTCACCGGCCCCGTAAAGATGCTCTGGCAGCATCGGCAGGATGAGCCCATCGGCACCTGGGACATGATCGAGGAAAAGGCGGACGGGCTTCATGTCGCCGGCCGCCTCGCCATCGAGCATTCGCCTCGTGCCCGCGAGGCGCACGCCTTCCTGCGCGACGGCATCGTTGACGGGCTCTCCATCGGCTTCCGGCTGGAGAAGAAGGCAGCTCCCCGCGCCTACGGGATCGGTCGCGACATCCGTCGCGAGCACGGGCTTCGGCTCGCAGAAATCTCCATCGTGACCTTCCCGAGCCATCCCGGCGCGCGTGTCACGTCCACGAAATCAGCCGCCGACGCCACCGCCATCGCGAAGGCTCTGAGCCGGTTCCGGGCTTCGATCCGGGCCTAACCATTCTCCGAACAAAGGGTGAACTGAGACCATGACCTTTCACAACCCCGCCCACGAAGGCACGCCGCTCGAAACCAAGGCCGAGGGCGACCCGGCCGAGACCGAGACCGAAGGTGCGACCGGCGTCGCCGAGATCGTGACCGACGCGCTCGACAAGATTCGTGAGGAGTTGGTCACGCGGCTGGAGAAGCTGGAGACCAAGGCCGAGGCGACCGACCGCCGTCTCTCCCGTCCCGGCCTCATCACGAGCCCGAGCGAGGCTCCCGGTGCCATCGAGCGCAAGGCGTTCAGCGTCTTCATCCGTCGCGGCGTCGAGAGGCTGTCCGCCGACGAGACCAAGGCCCTCACCGTGTCGGTGGATGCGGACGGCGGCTATCTCGCACCCGTCGAGATTTCCAGCGAGCTTCTGAAGCTCACCACCGAGTTCTCTCCGATCCGTCAGTATGCCCGCGTCGTCACGACCGGCTCGCAGGCGACCAAGTATCCGCGCCGCGTCTCCGGCGTCACCGCGACGTGGACGGACGAGACCGCCGAGCGCACGCAGGACGAGCCGACCTATGAGCAGGTCACGCTCACGCCCTACGAGCTGGCGCTCTCGATTCCGTTCTCGCGGCAGCTTCTCGAAGACAACGCCTACAACCTCGAAGGCGAACTGGCTCTGGAGTTCGCCGAGGCGTTCGGCAAGGCCGAGGGCACCGCATTCGTGAACGGCACCGGCATCGGTCAGCCGAAGGGCCTGCTCAAGGTCGCGGGCATCGCCGAGTTCAAGACGGGCGCCGCCTCCGGCTTCCCGGCCGCGAACCCGGCCGACGTGATCGTGAACATGTTCCACGCGCTGCCGACCATCCACGCCCAGAACGGCGTGTGGCTGGCGAACCGCAAGACGCTCGGCATGATGCGGACGTGGAAGGACGGCAACGGGCGCTACCTGCTCGCCGACCCGATCACCGCCGACGCGCCGACGACCCTCTACGGCCGCCCTGTCGTGGAAGCGGTGGACATGCCCGACGTGGCCGCCGGCTCCACGCCGCTCGTGTTCGGCGACCTGTCCGGCTACCGGATCGTGGACCGCATCCAGCCGACCTTCCTGCGCGACCCGTTCACGCTCGCCGGCCGGGGCCTCATCCGCATCGTCGGTCACAAGCGCGTCGGCGCGGATGTCACCCATCCCGACCGCTTCCTGAAGCTCAAGGTCGCGGCCTGACCGATGCAGCTCGCGGCTGACAACGTAATCGAGTTCGGCCGGGTGCGCATGTCGCTCCGGCCGACCCTCTGGGCCGCGATCCGCCTCGACAGGGCGCACGGGCTCCAGGGCCTCGTGCGCGGCATCACGGACGGTTCGCTGTCCGTGATGTCCGACATCCTCCGGGAGAGCGCTGACCCATCCGAGTTCGACCCGAACCTCTTGTTTGAGATCGGGCCGGACGGGCTCGGCACCACCCTTGGGCAGTTGCAGGGACCGATGCTCCGGCACGTCTTCGCCCTCTATGGGATCGACCCCGATCATCGCCCGGCAACGCCCAAGGTGCCTACGAAGGCGAAGCTGAGCGATCCCTTCGCCGAGCTGTTCTCCATCGCGACGGGCGTGCTGGGATGGTCCCCGGAGACCGCCTACGCCGCGAGCCCGGCCGAGATCATCGAAGCCAACCGTGGCCGCACGCGCTTCGTCAACGATCTGCTCCGCACGATCTTCGGCGGCAAGCCGGACGTAGAGCCAGAATCTCAGCTCGACGCCGAGCTGGATCGCGCGGGCCTCGCTGCTCTGAAGGCGATGACCGCCTGATGCCGTCCCGCGCGCCCTCTCGCTGCCCGTGCGGCGTCATCTCTCCGGCCGGGACGCTCTGTCCCTGCCGTGCCCGTCAGCGGCAGGCGTCCAAGGCTATCGCCGACACTCGCCGCCCGAACGCCGCCGCCCGTGGATACGGCAGCAAGTGGGCGGGTGCCCGCAAGGATTTCCTCGCGGCCAATCCCCGGTGCGCCCGGTGCGGCAGGCTCGCAACCATTGTCCACCACATCCAGCCGCACCGGTTCGCGCAGGCCCGCACCGAGGATGAGCGCCGCGCCGCCCTCAAGAGGTTCTGGGACCGTAAGAACTGGCTTCCCGTCTGCCAGCCCTGCCATGACGGACCCATTCAACGACAGGAGAGAAACAATGGCGAGGCGTAAGAACTATAACCCTAAGCTCATCACGCACGATGGTCTCACGATGACGGCCCTCGAATGGGCCGAGCACATCGGGATTAGCCGTTCTCGCCTCTACAATCGGCTGAAGGCGTGGCCGCTCGCCGAAGCATTATCTCGCGACAAACAGACAGGCCACAATAGACTGAATGGCCCGCGCATTCCCGTGTCCGCTCACTAGGGGAGGGGCAGGTCGAATACTTTGGAAAACCGCTGAATACCGGACCTGCTTCCTCCCGCCCGAACAAACCGAAATTGGAAACTTTTTCCAGACCGCAGATCGAAACGAAGATGACGACGCTCGAAGCTTTCAAGATTCACATGAACATCACCGACGACGCGGATGACGCGATCCTCGCGCAGAAGCTCGACGTGGCGAGCGCGTGGGTTGGGCGCATCGTCGGCGGCCCGATCACCGCGAACGATCCGGCTCCGATCCACGAGGCGGCTCGGATGCTCGCCGCGCATCTCTATGAGAGCCGCGAGGCCACGCTTGTCGGCATCACGGCGCAGGAGCTTCCGTTCGGCGTGATGGACATGCTCGGTCCTTATCGGGCGTGGTAGCCATGTCGCCTTCTTTCGCCCTTCAGGTTCTCATCCACGAGCGTCTGTCCGCCGCCCCGGCCGTGACCGCGCTCGTGCCCGCTCGCGACATCACCGACCGTCACGGGCGTCCGGCCCGCTTCCCGTCGATCACCTTCGGCGAGGGCCGGGAGTATCCCCTGGGTGGCGTGAAGCGCGACAGCGCGCGCGTGTCGTTCGATCTCCATGTCTGGACCGATACGCCCGGCACCCGCGACGCGAAGCTCATCGTGGACGCCGCACGCCGCGCGCTCCGTGACGCCCCGTGGGAGGCGGACGGTCATGCCGTGCTGGATCTCCGGTTCGAGGGCGCCCGCTACCTGCCCGATCCCGGGGCGACCGACATCACGCATGGCGTGCTGACGCTCGACGCCTTCATGATCGAGCTGGAGGACGCCTGATGCGCGCCGGCCGCCTGAAGCACGTCATCGCCATCACGCGCCGCGTCGAGACCATCGGCGAGGGCGGCATCGCATCGGACACCTTCACGCCGATTGCGCGCCTCCGCGCCGAGATCATGTCTCGCGACGCCCGCGCCTTCATCGCCGAGGCCGGGGAGCAGACAGAGGCCGCCGTCGTCTTCCGCGTCCGTTTCCGGCCTGGGATCGAGCCCGGCGACTTCGTGACCATGGACGAACGCGATTTCACCATCTCCGAGCTGAAGGAGATCGTCGCCCGGCGCGTGCTGGAGCTTCGTTGCACGGGGGATCGGGCATGAAGGGTCGCAAGCCCGGCACGATCACGGCCGGCGCCGATGCGCTTCAGCGTGTGCCGTCGCCGCCGTCGAGCCTCACCGGCACGGCCCGGAAGGAGTGGAAGCTCGCGGCCCGCATCCTCGTGGCGCGTCGGCACCTGACCACCGCCGATCTCGGCGCGCTGGAAAGCTACTGCGTGGCTATCGGGATGCGCGACGACGCCCGGCAGACGCTCAAGGCCTTTGGCGGCATGACCTACACGGCCGGCGCCCTCATTAAGCAGCATCCCGCAGTCGGCATCCTGAAGAGCGCGCTCGATGCCTGCGCCCGCTTCGGCGCCGAACTCGGCCTGTCCCCTGTTTCGCGGTCCCGCGTGACCACCCTGGAATCCGATGCCGACGACCTTTCCCACCTGGATTGATGACGCCTCGCCGATCCCCGATCCGCTCGGCTACGGCGCACGCAACATCAACTTCCTGCGTAAACTGAAGCACCCGAAGTCCGACCTACCCGGCCGCGCCTTCCAGCTCGACCCGTGGATGGAGCGCATCATCATGCGCATCTATGGTCCCCGGCACCTGACCGACGATCCCGCGAACCAGATTCGGCGCGGCGACCGCATCGTCACCAATGCCTTCATCATGATCCCGCGTGGGAATCGGAAGACCTCGCTGGGCGCCGCGCTCACGCTCTTGCATACCATCGGCCCGGAGCGCCGGCCGCACGGACAGGTGATCTGCGCGGCAGCGGACCAGAAGCAGGCGCGCATCGCCCTGGACGAAGCGGCCAACATCCTGCGCGCAGACCGGCCTCTTGAGCGCACGGTGAAGATCGAGCCGCACAAGAACCGCATCACGAACATCCGGCGCGACGGGCGCGGCGGAACGTGGATCGAGGCCATCAGCGCGGACGGCGCCACGCAGCACGGGCGCACGCCCGACTTCGTGCTGATGGACGAGCTTCACGCCTGGAAGGGGCGTTCGCTTTGGGAAGCCATGGTCACGGGCCTCGCCAAGGTGCCGGCCTCCCTCCGCATCATCATCACCACGGCCGGACGCGGCACGGACGGCATCGCCGCCGAGCAGTATGAGTATGCTCGCAGCGTGGCGCTCGGCGAGAAGGACGACCCGGCTTGCCTCCCCGTGCTGTTCGAGATGGAGAAGACCGTCGATTGGCGCGATGAGGCCGCGTGGCGCCGCGTGAACCCCGGTCTCATCTACGGCTATCCGGCGCTGGGCGGCCTGCGCCAGCTCGCCCGCGAGGCCGAGACCCGGCCGGCGGATCGGACCTCGTTCAAGCAGCTCCACCTGAATATCTGGACCGAGGGCGCCGCCGATCCCTTCGTGGACCTCGAAGTCTACGATGAGGGGAGGGCACCGCTCGACCTCGAAGCGCTGAAGCGCGAGCCGTGCTGGCTCGCGGTGGACCTCTCATCGAACTTCGACCTAACCGTCATCGTGGCGTGCTGGCGCATCGGTGAAGGCTACATCGTCCACCCGTGGTTCTTTTGCCCGGAAGAGAACCTGGGCGAGCGGCAGAACCGAACAGGCCAGCCCTACGTCGCCTGGAAGGATGCCGGCCTCATCACCGCCACGACCGGCAATGTGGTGGACTTCCGGGCAGTGGAGCAGAAAATCCGCGAGCTGTGCGCCGAGTTCGATGTTCAGCAGATCGCGTTCGACCCCTTCCTTGCCCGGAACAGCCTGAACACACTGGGCGATGAGGGCCTGCCCGTGACCGAGTTCCGGCAGATCATGTCGAACATGATGCCGGCGCTCCACGAGCTTGAGCGCTCCATCACCGGCCGCCGCTTCCAGCACGGGGCGCATCCGATCCTGCGTATGTGTTTCGAGCACGCCGAAGTCGAGACGAACAGCCACGGTCACAGCGTCCGGCTGAAGAAGGGCAAGCGCAAGCTTTCTATCGATGGCGCCGTAGCCGCTGGGATGGCCGTCGCCTGCGCCCAGACGGGCGAGAGCGGCCGGTCAGTCTACGCCGATCCGAACTTCGACCCTGCCAGCTTCCACCTGGGGATTGCCGCATGATCTCGGTGAAGTTCACCGGCCTCGACGTGTTCGCCGCGCTGTCGCGCCCCGAACGCCTGAAGGCGGCGGCTCATCACGCCGTCGCAGAGCAGGCCGAACAGCTCGCCGACGCGATCCGCGAGGCGGCACCGTCCGACAAGGGCGACCTGAAGGAGTCCGTGCGCGTCGAGCCGACCGACGACCCGCTTCGCGTCATCGTGACGGCCGGCGGCACGCCCGGAACCATTGAGACAAACGCGGACGGCGTGCAGTTCGATGAAGCATTGATGAGCGAATATGGCACGTCTCGCAGCGCGGCCCAGCCGTTCTTCTGGCCCACAGTCGAGAACATGCGTGATACAATCAAGGCGAACATTGACGGCGCCATGGAAGGCGCGCTGGAGGAATAGTTGTGGCCGGTCCCCTTGCTGTAAGCGTTGGCGCAGACATCACCGCCTATGAGAAGGCGATGTCACGCGCGGGCGAGATCGCCGCGCGGCAGGCGATGGATATCTCGAAGAACTTCGTCAACGCGGCGGCCAACATCAACACCGCCTTCAGCGGCGCGCGCGGACTGGCAAATCTGCCCGGTCAGTTCAGTGCGGCACGCTCAGCCGCGCTCGGCTTGGCGGCAACCGGCGCCGGCATCGTCGCGGCATTCGCCCTAATGTCTGGGTCGATCAAGCAGGCGAACGAGCAGATCGACCGCTTCGTGAAGATCGGCGAGAACGCCGAGCGGGCGGGCGTTGGCGTCGGCTTCTTCCAGCGCTTCTCCGAGGCCGCGAAGGAAGCCAAGATCGAAGTCGCCGGGATCGAGGCCGCCTTGAAGCGGGCGGGCGATGCCGTCACGCCGAAGTTCGAACAGGTAGACGGCATCCGCGAGCGGATGCGCGACCTGTTTGAGAGCGGCTATCTCGGCAACTACCAGTCGCAGGCGATGGCGAGCTACCGCGCCGCCGGCAACAACGAGGACCGCATCCGTGCCGCCGTTCAGGCGATGCGCGAGCTGCGCAACCTCGGTGAAGGCTTGGCCGCCATCGATCTTGCCGAACGGCTGTTCGGCGCGGATGTCGCCGAGCGCATCCGTTCCGGGCGGCTGGAGATCGAGTCCATCATCGACAGCCTGAACCGGCAGCGCGACGACCTCGTGAAGCAGGAAGAGGTTGATCGGGCCGCCGAGTTCAAGGAACGCCTCGCGGAGGCGTATGCGACGATTGACGAGGCGCTGCACGTCTCCCTCGCCCTGGCTGAAGCCGGCCGAGCCATCAACGACATCTGGCTCAGCATCGCGGAAGCCACGGCCAAGGCATCCACGGTTGCCGGCAGCTACCTCGACAAGATGCTCGCAGCGGCGAAGGCCGCACGCGACGCCCAGCCGCCGTCCGCGCTCCAGTCGCCGCTGGCGAACAAGGTGCCGAGCGAGGGGCGCGGCAACATCGCGGCCGATCTCGGCGCGGATGCGGGGCGGGGCGCACGGGGCCGGACGATCTATGACAGCCCGGCCGGGCCGGCACCCGCGAAGGGCTTCATCGAAAACGTGCCGCTGCCGCCGCGCCGGCCGCTCGACATGGTGCTCGCGGAACGTGCCGCCGTTGCCAGCCCGGCGAAGTCCGGCGGCGGTAGCGGCAGTTCGGCGAGCGAGCTGGACGAGATCGAGCGCTTCATCAACACGCTCGACAAGAGCACCGTCAGCCTGAAGGCGCAGGTGGACGCCTTCCACCTGTCGAACTCAGAGCAGGCCGTCGCGCTCCAGCTCGCCCGTGCGCATGAGTTGGCGAAGCAGAACAATAAGACGCTTACCGAGGAGGAGACCCGTCGCATCCGCGAGGCGGCCACGGCGGCATCGGACTACAAGGATAAGCTCGCCAACCTCCAGCAGCAGCAGAACCAGACGGCCGAGCTGGCGCGGACGCTCGGCAATGCCCTGTCCGATTCGTTCGCCGACGCCATCCTCGAAGGCGAGAGCCTGAGCGACGTGCTCAGCAACTTGGCGAAGCAGATTGCCCGGATGGCGCTTCAGGCCGCCTTCACCGGACAGGGACCGCTCGCCGGCCTGTTCGGGATGGCTCCAGCCGCAAGCGAGGGATCGAGCGCAGTCGGCGGCATCGTCGGGATGCTGATGAAGGGCTTCGCGGGCGGCTTCGCCGAAGGCGGCGTTATCCAGGGGCCGGGCACCGGCACGTCCGACAGCATCCTCGCGGCGGTCTCCACGGGCGAGTTCGTCGTGAACGCCGCCTCGACGGCGCAGTTTCGGCCGTGGCTGGAGGCCATCAACGCGGGCAAGCTCCCGGCCTTCGCGGAAGGCGGCATCGTCGGCTCCGGCGTGGCGATGCCGAAGGGCGCCAGCTCGCCGGGCGGGTCTCAGGTCTTCACCATCGCGCCGGCCATCACGGTCAATGCGAACGGTGGAAATCCTGCTCAGAATGCCGATTTGGCCGCTCAGACTGCGAAGGCGGCAGAGGGCGCGATTCGCGCGATCATCGTTGATGAGATTATGACACAGCGTAGGCCCGGCAACATGCTGGGCACGTAAGACACTAAGTCTACGTGCCCCACACTACAAGCTTAAACGCCTTTATCACTTGAGGCATCTTGAATAATATTGTAGTTGAGATTGGAAACAATAAAACTAGAAATAGATAACTATATAACAATGTGAGTATGAATTTGATTTGCATCTTGATTGCCAACACATCATGGCGCTTATTGTGATGCAGAGACTTTTTCTTTCCGCTGAATATGAAAATTAGGTTTCTTAGCGATTCGATACGACTAGCGGGAGGCTGTATACCAATAAATACAAGCTGGCTTATGACATAAAATGAATAAACAACTGTCGCGAAATAAAATAGCCCAGGTATTTGAGCTGCGTTTTGTAAATCTATTTCTACGGATGAAACTGTTATCTTGCTGGGTCGAACTTGAAGCGCCTCTGTAATGAGAGCAATGAAAAAAAGTATCCAAATCTTTCTAACACGTCTTTGAATAGCATCATTTGCCTTTTCTGCCGATTCCTTGTCAGAATATCTCTTCCTAATCACTTTATTCTCCGAAAATTCGGGAATCGCCTTACGAATTTATCTTAAGCTGCTTGCCAGCAATAGGCTAGGACTGATAGCCGTGCAAAAGGAGACGCCACCCTTCATGTTTCCATATTGTTCCTCATAGGCGGTTAGGGTATACCCTTCACGAATCCCGTTTCGTGAGGCCATCCATCGTGTCCGCTGCCACTACCCTCGTTAAGCTCCCCGTCGCCCGCGCGCTCCAGCTCAAGTCGATTGCCGACGCGCGCGAATGCACCATCTGCGAAGCCGTCGAGCATCTGCTCCGTGAAGAGGTTAGGGCGGGACGCCTTGCCGACGTGCTCCCCGGTTTCGAAGTCAGCACCATTGGCGGAAGCGTCCGCTTCGGGATCGGCGAGGTTGACCTTCCCCCGATGCACCCGGCTCACGCCCGTGTCGTCGCCAGCCTCTTCCAGCACGCTGCGAGCGGCATGCCTGCCGGCAGGGGCAACGCCCTGACGCTTGGGGACGATGCTCCCTATCAGCTCACCGTAGGCCGCAAGGGGCGCGGCATCGTCGGTCGCGTTTCATGCGAGGCGCTGAAGATCAGCCATTCCTTCAGCATGACTACCGGCATGGCTCGCGATCTCTCGCGGCAGATCGGCAAGGCGGCTGCCAGGGCGCAGCTCGCATAAAAAAGACCGCCCGATGGCACGGGCGGTCTTTTGGAGAACGAGAAATGACAACCGCTACTAACGACGTCACAAAGGATATTTAGGCCAATGCCGCTTGCGGCGCAATATATAGACACGCGAAATCTCAAGTTTCCTTGTGAGATGGGATGCTCAGCGCCCATCGTTAACTTCGCTAGTGTTCGCCCGCGCTTACCTGACCCCTACGGCTTGAGCGCGCTTCTGCGCGATCTGCGCGAGGAGCTTCCGGCCGACCCGGAACTCGACGCCCTGCTTGATAGCCTGGACGACGCGATCCCATCGGATGAGCCCGTGATGGTGCGCGGCCGTCCGCTCGACTGGCTCGACGCCGGCCCCGATGATGAGCCTGCACCCGCCCCGGCGAACGACAACAGCGCGCCGCCGACCGATCCCTTATCGCACGATTTGGTCACGCCGAAGCCGCGCGGGCGCCTGCGAAAGTCAGTGAGCCGCGACCGAAAAGACGCCGCCGCACGAAGGGCTTATCGACGCGCGCAGCATGGCCCGAACGCCTACCCTGCCGCTTCCCCTTCAGCAGAACACCTAATCCCTCCTACAAGCCCTAACCACTCTACCACCGCATCCACGCCTTCCCCGTCAGAGAACGCTACGAAGAAGCCCAAGGGGACGAAGAAGCGCGGGCGACCGAAGATCTCACGGGCGCGATACGTGGCGAGCTGGGACGAAGCGGGCGACCTTGGACGGCTCGCCTACGTCAACGACGCCATCACGCTTCGGGGCGAGCGCTACGCCTTCACGCTCAATCTCGCGCCGGAGACCATCCAGACCGCGAACGACAACGCGCGCGGTCCCCTGGACGACTACTGGCGCACCATCGGCCGGCATCTGGATCGCGCCTTGCCGGACTGCGACCTGCCGCGCTGGATCGTGCTGGAGACGACGGATGAGGGCCGGCAGCACCTTCACGGTGCGATCACCATCACCGACGCCGCGCTGCTTCCGGCGATCTACGAGGCGCTTGTGAAGGCGGGAGGGCTCTGGATTGGTCCCGGCCGGGAATACCAGCTCGACCTTGAGCCGCAGCGGCACCCGGACGCCTGGGCGTCCTATCCGTTCAAGCGAGAGGCCCGCACGCGACAGCATGTCCGCGAGGCGTCGGGGCTGGAGGAAGACGCTCCGGTGCGCCTCGCGTGCTGGTCACGGTCCCTTGTAGCGGATGCGAAGCGCTTGCTGGCGGAAGAGCGGAAGGCGATTGGCAGAAGATAAGTCAGCACTGACTTAGCCATTACTTGTCGTTCACGAAATTCATATTGACGATAGCAGGTGGATTCGTCATTAAACCGCTGTCCGGCGAAGCAGTCGCATGAAGCGAACAGTCGGGCTGTCGGGGTTTTACCATGCACTTGCGAGTGACTGAGGCTGGCGACCTTCACGCCGACCTATGGGCGGGATTCACCATTCACAACCGGCATGTAGACGGCCGGGAAGATGTCAGCGTGGGCGAACACGTTGACTACGGCCTCGCCATCGTCAGCCATTACGGCTTTGAGGATCGCGTCGAGTGGTGGACGGCGCGACCGATCCCAGAAGCCCTGTCGCAACAGCTCGCTTGACGCCCGGCTTGGTAACGGTATACACCGTGACCGTTACCAAGGAGGTAGTCATGGCCTTGTCACCGGCCGAGAAGCAGCGAGCATATCGAGAACGGCAGAAGGAGCGGACCCGCGAGGCTGCGAAGGCAGGCGACGACAAGCTTTCCGCCGTCGTCACGTCGTCCTTCTCGCCGCATTGGTCCGGCGCGGCCGAGCGGCAGGAGGTAGCGTTCCTCAACGAAACTCTCGCCAGCATCGGTCTCAGCCTCGATTTCTCGAAGGACGAAGACCCGGAGTGCGACGACGGTCTCGCGGGCTCTGCCGCGAACCGTGGCTCGCTCGGACGAGCGGAGAGGGCGGTCGCCGCCTTGCTCGACAGCGCGACCGCGCTTGCGGGCATCATCAACCGGTTCAAGCTCGCCGAGATCGAACAGGCCCTCGACCGGATCGCGCAGGCCAACCATCAGGACGCCGAAGCCAAGGCCAAGGCGCTGAAGGAAGCGGTCGCACTGGAGGAGATGAAGAAGTTCCTCCGCAAAGAGGTTCGCCGGTCACTGCCGCCCACCGTCATCACGAGCGGGGACGTCGCGACCGTTTGAACGACGAACGGCGCGACCAATGCCGCGCCGCTCGGAAGCCCATCACGACCTCAACCCACCGGCAGCGCTGCAACGCTGCCGACAGACCTAAAGGATACAGTGTGACCACGAACCCCAACAACCCGTCTCTCGCTGAGCGGGAAGCATCCTATCGCGCGCTTACTGCACGGTGGGTCACTGCGACCAACCTTGCAGAGCAGGCTCTGTGCGACCTGTGCGAACTTCAGGGCGACCTCGAAGCCCTCGACCGCACTCATGGTCGCGACAGCTTACCGCTGCCGTTGAGGGACCATCTCGAAAGGATCGCGGATTTCAACACCGATGCGTCGCAGGCCGACCTGTTAACTGCCGAACAGGAGCAGCCTGAAGCCTACTTCCTCGAAGACGGAAGCGAACCCGCATGAACGCCTTCCGCGAATCAGAGTGACTCGCATCGCCCCAGCAGCCCATCGCTGGGGCGATTCCATGTCCGGCCGTGGCACCCTGCGAACTGTTACGTCTGGAAGCGATGCGGACGACCCGATATCGGGCTAAGTCGTTGAATTTGCAGGGATTGGAGATGGATGGCTGGGGGACCTGGATTCGAACCAGGACTAGCGGAGTCAGAGTCCGCGGTTCTACCGTTAAACTATCCCCCACCGGAGCCGTCTCCGGCCCCGTCGAGGGAGGCCGGATGCAGGGAGGATCGCGTTGGCCGCCATCCCGCGCTCGGTGCTCGGGTCAGATAGGCTGTGACGAGCGTCGCGTCAACATGGATGCAGGCGTGATCATGTGGGTAAGGCTCGACGGCCACGGTGTCGGAGGCTGCCGGGTCTCGGGCGGTGGCGGTGCCAGCGCGCTCAGAAGCCCCCCCCGCTCAGTTCAGGGAGGGCTGCCGGTGACCGGCCTTCGCCGCGACGAGCGCCTTCTTCGGCGACGGCGCCGCCGTTCGAGGAGACGGGCCCAGCGCCAGCGTCTCGGCGATCACGTAGCGGGCCAGCGCGTCGAAGGTGTAGACCCGTTCGACCAGAGCCTGAGCGGCCGACGTCATCCGATCGACCCCCGCGTCGTCCGTGCGCAGCAGGTGGTCGAGGGCGCGTTCCAGATCCTCTTGCGGGTCGAGATAGAACCCCTCGCGGCCGTGCAGGAAGGGTTCGATGCCCGTCAGCGGGCGGGTATCGAAAATCGGCACGCTGCCCAGCGACGCGACCTCGTAGTGCCGGTAGCAATCCCAGCCGACGCCGCCCGGCGACAGACAGAACCGGCTCCGGGTGATCGCCTCGGCGAAGGCTTCCGGGCTCAGGCGGTGCGTCGGCGCGTGGATGCGCCAGCCGCGGGCCGCCAATCGCGGCAGGACGCCGCCGACGGCCTCGCGGAAGGCGATCCCCTGCGCCGAGCCGGCGTAGAACAGATCGTAGCTGCGCGCGGAGGCCGGGATCGGGGCTTTCAGCGCCGACGCCTCGATCCCGAGGGCGAAGGGGCGCAGCTTGGCCCGCAGGGCGAGGCAGGCGGGATCCTGGCGGGCATGGCCGGCGCAGGCCCCGCGGGGCAGCACCGTTTCGAGGGTGTTCCACGGATTGGCGGCCAACTCGCGCTTGAAGAACAGGTCGCAACGCCGGAGGAAGGCGCGGTCGCGCGGGTGGATCGTGAGATGGTCGGTCACGTCGAGGACCGCGAGCCGGACGCGGGGGCCGCGGGCGGCGAACAGGACGAGCCCGCGGAAGGCGAGCCCGATCAGGCTCAGGGCTGCATGGACGGGGTAGGCGTGCCCGGCGCTGTTGACCGGGCCGACACAACGGGCGACGACGATGTCGTAGTCCTGGACGAGGCAGGCCCGGCCGATGCCGGCCACCCGCTGCGCCAGCTTCACCAGGCGCAGCGGCAAGCTGCCGGAACGCGGCGCGCGGGTCCGCACGTCGGCCCAGCGCAGACGCGTGTCGAGGAAGGTCGTGCGCTCGGGGAAGGCGGCGGTCACGAGCGGCATCAGCCCGAATTCGAGAATCCGCGGAGGGCCGGGGAGGCCATCCGACGCCGCTAGGCGGGCGCAGTCGATCAGCGTCTCCATGGCGATTCCCTGGGCGGCTCCATGGCGGCTTCGGGGTCGGCATTGCGGCGCCCGCCCCGCGCCGGGACCGTGCCACCGGATCCGCGCGAACCGAGCGGCCTCCACCTCATGACGCCCGGGCGATGTCCGAGCCGGCGCACTCCGTCATAGCGACGGGATCGCGAGGGCATCGCCTCGGACATCAGAAATGGGCGTGGGGCTGAAGCTTCAGCCGGCTGCGTCCGAGATCGAGCTGCTTGCTGACGAGCCAGTCCGGGTTGCGGGCGTTGAAGTAACCCTTCAGCGCGTAGCGCCAGAACAGCTCTTCCGCGCGGGAGGACGGCCCGTGCACCCCCTTCACCTGGGCGACCTCGCCCAGCGCCCGGGCCTTGTGAGCGAGGTTGGCGCTGTTGTTCTGCCCCGTGCGGCGGAAGCAGGCGACCGGCCGGCCGACGCGGGCATAGGGCTCCTGCGCCAGGGCACGGCAGAACATCTCGTAGTCGCCGCAATCCCTGAACGCGTAGTTGAACCCGCCGAGTTCGGCGTAGAAGTCCCGCGCGATATAGGTCGCCATGTGCATGACCGGGTTCCACCCGAGGCACACGAGCATGCGCGGCGTCATCCAGTTGGGTGGGGCGGCCAACCCGCCCAGGCCCCGGCCGCGCCCGTCGATCCAGCGGATCCCGCCGACGACCCAGCGCCGATGACTGCCCTTGTAGGCCTCGACCACGGCCTCCAGGCCGCCTTCGAGCAGCACGTCGTCGGCGCCCAGGAAGCCGAGCAGCTCGCCCGAGGCAGCGAAGGACCCCTTGTTGATCGCGTCGAAGATGCCGCGATCCTTGCCCTGGAGCACGGTGGCGCCAAGGCTTTGCGCCAGTTCGACGGTACCGTCGGTGCTGCCCGCATCGACGATCACGTGCTCGACTTCGATACCGTTGCGGGCGCTGGCCCGCGAGGATTCGATGCATTCACGTAAGTATTCGACACCGTTCAGCGTCGGGGTGACCACGGACACTTTCATGGCCGACTTCCTCGTCTTTTGGCTGGCGATCGCGTTCGGGATCACGCGCGTCGGGGAGGGGCGGCGCCGGACCCTCGCGGCGCCGCACGATCGTCAGGCGACGGCCGCCAGGGCGCTGGAGAAGCCGTCACGGCCGGCGACGAGGGGGAGGGCTGGTACGAGGCTGCCGAACCGCTCGGTAGGGGCACAGCCGTTGGTGACGATACCCTTGTTCATCGCCCAGACCGCCGCCTGCGTCCGATTCTTCACCCGGACCTTGCGCAGGATCGCCTTGACGTGAACCTTGACGGTCGCCTCCGCGATATCGAGGTTGCGGGCGATGACCTTGTTGGACTCTCCCAGAGCCAGCCCTTCGAGGATGTTGACCTCCCGGCTCGAGAGGCTGGAGAGCGAGGTGCCGTCTGCCCGCTGCAGGCCGGTCAGGGCGGCGACCGGGCCGGGTGCGCGCACCGGTTCGAAGGCCAGGCACAAACGCCCGAGGAAACTCACCGGCAGCACCGCGCAATCGGCGATCACCACTTCCAGGGTCTTGAGGAGGTCGGCTGGAGAGACGTCCTCGGTCAGATAGGCCGAAGCGCCGAGTTGAAGGCTGCGCAGCATCAGCCCTTCGGTATCGCGCAGCGCGAGCGCCACGATCTTGACCTCGGGCAGCGCCTCGGCGACCTGCCCGACAATGCCCGCGGCCTCCTCATCGATGACGACGAGCGCCAGATGCGCCGCCTTGAGGCCGGACAGGTGAAGCGCCGGGCTGGCCGCGACCTGCCGCACCATGAAGCGGGTGCCGGAGAGAAGCGCAATCAAACTTTCCCGGACCATGCGGTTGTCACTGACAATGAGCGTATCGATGTGTTCCATCGGAGCTACTCCCCTGATCTCCTGAAAACCTCCCGCGCCGGATCACCCTGACCGTCAGATTCTGTTCCGACCGTTCAAACGCACTTATTGTGCGTCGCAGAATGGTTAGGCACAAATTAACTAGACCGAATGGGAGGTGTCCTGTCATGTCGGAAAAAACTTGGACATCTCAACAAGGCGTATCCAGTTCGTACTAGGCTTTTCCCTTGAGAATGGTCGGCGCGAGCAGCGCAGCCTCGGTTCGATTTCTGACGCCGAGCATCCTGATCACGGCGGAAACGTGAATTTTTACGGTCGCCTCGGCGATACTCAGCGCGATCGCGATCTCTCGATTGGATAACCCCTTGCCGATCAGCGCCAGAACTTCGCGCTGGCGCAGGGTCAACCCGAACGTTCGCACGCTGCGCTCCGGTTGCCGCAGCGCCGCCCCGGCATCCGGCGGCTTCACGGCCAGGATGGCACTGGGGGCGTAGAGCCGGCCGTCGAGGGTGGTTCGGACCGCCTCGAGCATTTCCTCGTGGCGCTGGCGCCGAACGATCAATCCATGAAAGCCGAGGCTCAGGGCATCCTGGAACAGGTCGGCCGAGGCATGGGGGACGACGAGCAGGAGGCGTGCGGTGCCGGCCGCTCGCTTCAGGGCTCCGAGATAGGTCGGATCACCGGCCGGCAGGAGGCGCGATCCGACGATCACGAGGTCCGTCTTCAGCGGCGACCGGAGGCTATTGATCAATTCTGATGAATTGGAAACATCGACGACGATGATACCGCTCAAATTCAATTCCAGACTTCTCCGCAAGGCGATGCGGAAATTTCTTTGGTCATCTGCGATGATGATCCGCAACATAACTGAGAGTTGACTCCTTAGATTGTCGATCATCACTAAGAAAATTGTTATATTTGCAATGAATTCGCTCTGAACGCGTGAATTTATTTACATGCATTAAAAATTACAGTTTTCGATTGCGCCGCAATCATGGCAACGTCAACTCGAAAAAAATTCTGAATTATAGACGAATTTACAGACTCTCCCGCCTCGCAGCAGAGCTTTTCCATTCCAATGCTTAGCATGCAGGCCGCAACCAGCAAGTTTCTCTCAAGAGATTACCCGATATTGGCAAATATTATTTTGAATCACCGATTCTATCGTGAGTTCAATCCAGAAAATCCGCGACGCGACATCAATTGTGAATTGAATACGCCTTTCGAGCTATCAACAATGAGGTATCCGAGAAACACTTTTGTTATATACCGCGCCGCAGCAGAATCATATCGTACAACCTCACGGTCGCCTGGGCAGACTTAATCCGGTGTGTCGATCATAACCCGGATGGATCATGGCAACGGTGGGTAACGGGGGATTCCGGCGATGTCAGTAATCGCGGCGGGTGATGGCGGCTCGATCACGCCGCTGATGTACGAGTGTCGATGCCGAACGTTCTCGACACCTTTATCGCGCCCTCGCCGGCACCACGGAACAACACGCGTGGATGCACGGAGTCGGTGACGTGTCGAGGGGGGCCTCGTCGATGGATCCGTGTGTGGCGACGGCGTCCGGCTCGGAGCCGCTCGGCGCGGAAGCGGCGCGCGTCCTCGATTCGATCGATGACCCCGTCCTGATCGTCGCCCGTTCAGGCCGCATCGCCTACGCCAACGATCCCGCCCGCTGGCTGCTGACGCGGGACGATCCGCCCCGGAACCCTGGGAGCGGCAAAACCTCACGCAACAGCACGTCATCGCCGACCGGCAAGACCTCGCTCATAGGCAGGGTCTCGACGGTGTTTCTGGCCCGGGCCAGGGCGACTCGGACACCGCTTCCCGGTGTGATCGCGATCAAGCGGGGAAGCGGGATACGCCGCTACCGCTGCCACGGCTTCCGCCTGAACCGGGAGGGGATCGACCCCCTGGTCCTCCTGCGGCTCCTGCCGACGCCGGAGATGCGCTTCAGCCTGCAGGCGACCGAGGCGGCGATGCTGCGGCGTGAACTCGCCGCGCGCGAGCGCCATCAGCGCAGCCAGCAGGCGCTGCTGCACGAGCGTGACCTCCTGCTGGCCGACTTGCGCAGCACCGTGCAGGCGCGTCTGCGCGCCGAACGCGACCGGGACGCGGTCCTCGCCCAACTCTACCGAGCGCATCAGGCCGAGCGGGAGCGGCTCGCCCGGGAACTCCACGACGAGGCCGGCCAGCAGCTCGCATGGCTGAAGCTTCAGCTCGACCGCCTGCGGCGCGCGCCCTCGCCGACGCATGTCGAGGCGATGCTGAAGCAGGTCGATGCGATCTCGGCCAGCCTGCGGCAGGTCGTTCGCGAGCTGCGCCCGGTCACCCTGATCGAACTCGGCCTCATCCTCGCCCTGGGCGGCCTCGTGCGCGAATGGTCCGACCAAAGCGCGATCCCCATCGACTTCCAGCTTTCGGGAGCCGCGGTCCGCCTCACGCCGGAGATCGAGGTGACGATCTTTCGGCTGGTGCAGGAAGCTCTCACCAACGTCGTCAAGCACGCGCCGGGCGCGCGCCACGTCTCCGTGACCCTGCAATACGCCAGCACGGGCGTCACCCTGGCGATCGAGGACGACGGGCCCGGGCTCGCCTGCGAGCAGGCGCCCGAGGCGCGGCGGGCGGGGGGCGGCTTCGGCCTTGCGGGCATGCGCGAGCGGCTGACCCTGCTCGGAGGAACTCTCATGATCGAATCGCCTCCCGGCGGTGGGACGACGATTCTGGCGCGATTGCCGCTGACAGGGGGATGATATGCGAACGGCGAAAGAACGGGTCAGGGTCGCCCTGATCGACGACCACCCGATCTTCAGAAGCGGCGTCCGCGGCCTGCTCGGTGAGACGGCCGGCATCGAGGTCGTCGGAGAGGCGAGCGACGGCCGGCACGCCCTGGATCTTGTCGGCAGAACCAAGCCCGACGTCGTCATCATGGATATCACCATGACCGGCATGAGCGGCCTCGCGGTGGCGCGTGCGCTCCGGGAAGTGGGCTCCGCGGTGCACATCGTCTTCCTGACGGTCAACGAAGACCTCGCCTTCGTCGACGAGGCGCTGACCGCGGGGGCCCAGGGCTATGTCCTGAAGCGTTCCGCCGGCACCAGCCTGCTGGAGGCCATCGAAGCGGTCGTGTTGGGCGGCCAGTACGTCGATGCCGAAATGCGCGCGCCGCCAGCGCCGCCCGACCGTACGGAAGCCGGCCCGCCCGCTCCGCATCCCGGCCAGGAGGGCGGCCTCACCGCACGGGAGCGCGAGGTGCTCCGGCTCATCGCCCTCGGCATGACGATGAAGGAGGTCAGTCTCGCCATGTCGATCTCGGCGGCCTCGGTCGACACCTACAAGATCCGCGGCTGCAAGAAGCTCGGCCTCCGGTCGCGCGCCAGCATCGTCCGCTTCGCGCTCGGGCAAGGCTGGCTCGAGACCGAGAACAGGCGATTGTCGTCGGATCGGCCACCGTCACTGATGTGAGTCTTCTCGAGAACCAGCATTTCGATTGAGTGGCGTTGAGACCATTTCATGACCGGCACACCCGATCGTCCTGTGCGTCTCACTCGGCCCGAAGCGGGCAGCCGAAATTCGGCCGGCGACGGAATGCACCCGATGGGTCATTGATCATCGAGATCCTGCTGCTCCGCATGAACGGGGCGGGCGCTTTCCTGCATGGCGCCCACTTGCTTATTGTCAGGGCTATTCTTCTTGCAGGCAGGGCCCATCGGCCCAAGCCGCCTGTTTGATCGAAGGCGATGCATCGCCTCAGCGGACATTCCTCGACGAGCGACACGCATCAGGGTTCAGGCGAAAGGGGCGGCTGAGGCTGGAGCCTTCCGATCATCCCATCCAGCCGAACGGCCCGCGACAAGCCCGCCCCCGTCTCACGGAGCCGGCTCAGCCAAGTTCCTGCTCACCCAAGTTCTGCTCAGCCAAGTTCCTGCGCCGCGCGTTCCAGCGCGCCCAGAAGCGGTTCGATCTGCGCGGCGCTCAGATCGTGGAAGCCGAGGGTGCGGCCCATCACGACGCCGAGCAGCGCGAAGAACAGGGCGGCCCCGACACCGGTCGGCCCCTCAGCAACCTCGAACCGGGCGAGCCGCTCGGCCACGAACGCGCGGTAGCCGGCGAGCGCATCCGGATTCTCGACAGAGGCGAGGAGCAGGGCGCGACTGAACTCGTCCTCCTCACAGTAGCTGCGGCGCAGATGCTCGATCATGCCGAGCGCGAGCCCCGTCGCACCCGGGATCCGCTCGGCCTCGCAGGCGGCGATGCCAGTGCGCAGCTCCTCCAGTTTGCGGCCGACGAGGGCAAGGATCAGCGCATCCTTGGAGGCGTAATGGTGCAGCACGCCGCCCTTGCTGAGGCCCGCCTCGGTCGCCACGGCGTCGATGGTGAGCGCTCGCGCGCCGCCCCGGCGCAGCACCGCGCCTGCCGCGTCGAGAATCACTCCGGCACGGTCGTCGCGCCGGCTGCGCGTCTTCTGCGACATGATCGCCCCCGATCCCCGCCCCTGCACGCGACATCCAGCGTGCCAGACGAAACCACTGCCGTCGCTGATGTTTCGAGAGAAGCCGCGGGCGTCCCCCGAACCGGTCCGCTTAAAAACCGTCTGGACGGTCGGTAAGATAGGCGATAAGCCTGCGCCGCGAAAGCCGTCCTCCCACGAATCGGCCGTATGCCCCGTCCCCGCCGTCCGGAAACTCGGCCGATGTCCCCCCGGCTCCTCCCCCTCCTGACCGCCACCGCCCGCACGGCGGCCTTGTCGGCCCTCCTCGTGACGGCGGCCTTTCCGGCGGATGCGCCCGCGACCTCCGCCATCCCGGACGCGGAGAACCCGTCCGTCGTGCTGGTGCGGGTCGTGACGGCGAAAATGGGTCCTGTCACTTCGGATGTGGTGCTCACCGGCGACATCCAGGCCCAGGCCCAGACCAACGTCGCCTTCCGCACCAACGGCAAGGTCGCCGAACGCCGTGTCGAGGTCGGCGATCACGTCACCGCCGATCAGGTGCTCGCGGTGCTGGAGCCGCTGACGCAGAGGGCGAACCTCGACAACGCCCGCGCCGCCCTGGTCTCGGCGGAGGCACAGTTCACCCAGGCCAAGGTGACCTTCGAGCGTCAGAAGCAGCTCATCAGCGGCGGCTACACCACGCGCCCGTCCTACGACAACGCCGAGCAGCAGTTGCGCACGTCCCAAGCCGCGGTCGATTCGGCCAGGGCGGCGCTCGGCACCGCCGAGGAACAGCTCTCCTACACCGAACTGCGCGCAGGCGTATCCGGCATCGTCCTGAGCCGTACCTTCGAGGTCGGGCAGGTGGTGCAGGCGGGCCAAGCCGTGATGGTGCTGGCCCAGGACGGCCCGCGCGACGCGGTGTTCAACGTCTACGAGGCGCTGACGGCCAACCCGCCCAGCGACAAGACGATCCACGTCACGCTCCAGTCCGATCCCAAGGCGGCGGCGACGGGTCACGTGCGCGAAATCTCGCCGACGGTGGATGCGGCGAGCGGTACGGTCCGCGTCAAGGTCGGGCTGGACTCGACCCCGCCCGCGATGTCGCTCGGCTCCGTGGTGATCGGCCGGGGCCGCTTCGCCTCGCGCGAGGCCGTGGTGCTGCCCTGGTCGGCGCTCTACCGCTCCGACGACCGGCCGGCGGTGTGGATCTACGATTCCACCGCCCGCACGGTCTCGATCCGCGGCGTCGAGATCGACCGCTACGGCTTCGACGACATCGTCCTGAAGGGCGGCGTCAGGCCCGGCGAAACGGTGGTGGTCGCCGGCATCCCGTTCCTGCGCCCCGGCCAGCACGTCGCGGTGGCGACGCAGGACGCCGCGCAGGACTCCACGAAATCCGCGGCGGGGGAGGGCGGACGATGAGGCGTAGGCTCCTGGTCTGCGCCGTCATTGCCGGCGCCGTTCCGCTCACCGCCTGCCAGCCGTCGCAGGAGGCGCCCGCGCCGCCGCCCGTGCGGCCGGTTCTGACCACCCTGGCACAGCCCACCGACAGCGTGATCTTCGGCCCCTTCGCCGGCACGGTCGAGCCGCGCTACCAGTCGCAACTCGGTTTCCAGATCGGCGGCCGGGTGGTGGCGCGCGACGTCACCGTCGGCGACGTCGTGAAGAAGGGCCAGCGCCTCGCGGCCCTCGACCCGATCGTCTCGCGGTTCGACCTCAGCCGCGCCGAGGCGGAACTGTCCGATGCCAAGGCCCAGGCCGAGAACGCGACGGCCACCGAGGCGCGCACGCGGCGCCTGATGGAGGGCGGAAACGTCACCCAGGCCCAGCTCGACGCGGCGGTGGCCCGGCGCGACACCGCCCAGGCCCGCCTCGCCCAGGCCGGGGCCAGCCTTCAGAAGGCCCGCGACCAGATCGGCTACACCGAACTGCATGCCGATTTCGACGGCGTCGTCACCCAGCGGCTCGCCGAGATCGGGCAGGTCGTGAGCCCGGGGCAGGGGATCGTGACGCTGGCCCGGCCCGAGACCCGCGAGGCCGTGGTCGACATCCCCGAGACGCTGGCCGGCGCCATGCCGAAGGACGAGCTGTTCACGGTGGTGCTCCAGAGCGCGCCGGAGATCACCGCCCGCGGCCGGGTGCGCGAGGTCGCCCCCTTTGCCGAATCCGGCACCCGCACCCGCCGCGTCCGCCTGACCCTGGAGGAGCCCGGCCCCGCCTTCCGGCTCGGCGCGACCATCACCGTCGCACTGGAGCGCCGCATCGAGCGCCGCTTCGTCCTGCCGGCCACCGCGCTCCTCGACGCCGATGGGCGCCGCTCGGTCTGGATCGTGCCGGAAGCCGACAAGCGCGGAGACGATAAGGCGGGCGGGCAAGGTGGCGAATCAGGCGACCGGCACGTCGAACGCCGAGACGTGACCCTCGACGGAGACCGGCCGGACGGAAACGGGCGCATCGCCGTGCGCACGGGGCTGAAGCCCGGCGAGCGGGTGGTGGTCGCGGGCGCCCATTCCCTGCGGGACGGCCAGGCCGTCCGGCTGGCCGACGACCGGAACTGAGCCGGACCCCGGCAAGGGATTCGACCAGGCAAGGGATTCGACCCGGCAAGGGATTCGACCCGGCAAGAAATTCTGCAAAGGTTTCCGCGCGTGAAGGACTTCAACCTTTCGGATTGGGCGCTCGGCCACCGTTCGCTGGTCTGGTTCCTGATGCTCGTCTGCCTCGTGGCGGGCGTGATGGCCTATTCGCGCCTCGGCCGGGAGGAGGACCCGCCCTTCGCCATCAAGACCATGGTGGTCCAGGCGAGCTGGCCCGGCGCCACGATCAAGGACACCCTCGATCAGGTCACGGACCGGATCGAGAAGGAACTCCAGCAGATCAACGCGCTCGATTACGTCCGCAGCTACACCACGCCGGGTCAGGCGACGGTGTTCGTGCAGTTCCGCGACACGACGAAGAAGGAAGAGATCCAGCCCGCCTTCTACCAGGTGCGCAAGCGGCTGGGCGACATCCAGCACACCTTCCCGCAAGGCGTGCAGGGGCCGAGCTTCAACGACGAGTTCGGCGACGTCTACGGCAACGTCTACGCCTTCACCGCCGACGGGCTGACCCACCGGCAATTGCGTGACTACGTCGAGGGCGTGCGCACCGAGATCCTCAAGGTGCCCAATATCGGCAAGACGCTGCTGATGGGCGTGCAGGGCGAGACGATCTATCTCGACTTCTCCACCCGCAAGCTCGCGGGCTACGGCATCGACATCCAGGCGCTGATCAAGGCCCTGCAATCGCAGAACGCCGTGGCCGCCTCCGGCGTGGTTCAGGCGGGACCGGAGCGGGTCTCCCTGCGCGTGAGCGGACAGTTCTCCTCCGAAGCCTCGCTGCGCAACGTGAATCTCCGCTTCAACGACCGCTTCTTCCGCCTCGCGGACGTCGCCGAGATCTCCCGCGGCTACGAGGACCCGCCGGCCGCCCTGTTCCGCGTCGGCGGCAAGCCGGCGATCGGGCTGGCCATCGCCATGCGCCCCAACGCCAACCTGCTCAAGTTCGGCGAGGATCTGAAGGAACGCATGCACGTCGTCGAGGGCAAGCTGCCCATCGGCGTCGGCATCCACCTCGTCTCCGATCAGCCCAAGATCGTCGAGGAAGCGGTCGGCGGCTTCACCAAGGCCTTGGTCGAGGCGGTCGTCATCGTGCTGGTGGTGAGCTTCGTCAGCCTGGGGCTTCGCGCCGGGCTCGTGGTCGCGGTCTCGATCCCGCTCGTGCTCGCCATCGTCTTCGTGGTCATGCAGATCATGGGCGTGACGCTGCAGCGCATCTCGCTCGGCGCCCTCATCATCGCGCTCGGCCTGCTCGTCGACGACGCGATGATCACCGTCGAGATGATGGTGGCCCGCCTCGAACTCGGCGACAACCTGAAGAAGGCGGCGACCTTCGCCTACACCTCCACCGCCTTCCCGATGCTCACCGGCACGCTGGTGACGGTGGCGGGCTTCCTGCCGATCGGCTTCAACGGCTCGTCGGCGGGCGAGTACACCTACTCGCTGTTCGTGGTGATCGCCGCCTCGCTGCTGGTCTCGTGGGTGGTCGCGGTGCTGTTCGCACCGCTTCTCGGGGTCACCATGCTGCCCAAGACCATGAAGCACCATTCCGAGCGGCAGGGCCTGTTCACCCGCGCCTTCATGGCGGTCCTCCGGGTCGCGATGCGGCTGCGCTGGATCACGGTGATCCTGTGCGTCGCGCTGATGGGCCTCGCCGTGGTCGGGATGGGCCATGTGCAGCAGCAGTTCTTCCCGTCCTCCGACCGCTCCGAGGTGCTGGTCGATCTGACGCTGCCACAGAACGCCACCATCACCGAGACGCGGGCGCAGATGGACCGCTTCGAGGCGCACCTGAAAGACGACCCCGACATCGAGCGCTGGTCTTCCTATGTCGGCCAGGGCGCGGTGCGCTTCTACCTGCCGCTGGACCAGCAGCTCGCCAACGCCTTCTTCGGGCAGATCGTGATCGTCACGAAGTCGCTGGAGATCCGGGATCGGGTCATCACGCGGCTACAGAAGATCGGCCGGCATGACTTCGTCGGCACCGACATTCTGGTGCAGCCGCTCAATCTCGGCCCCCCCGTCGGGCGCCCGATCCAGTACCGCCTCTCCGGGCCCGACGTGCAGGAGGTGCGCCGCCTCGCTCTCAAGCTCGCCGACGTGGTGGCCACCGACAAGCGCCTCGCGGCCCCGACCTTCGACTGGAACGAGCCCGGCAAGGTGCTGCGCGTCGAGATCCTGCAGGACAAGGCGCGCCAGCTCGGCGTCACCAGCCAGGACATCGCCGGCATCCTCAACGGCGTCGTCGGCGGACAGGCGATCACGCAGGTGCGCGATTCGATCTACCTCGTGAACGTGGTGGGCCGGGCGCGCACGGTGGAGCGCACCTCGCTCGACACGCTTCAGAGCCTTCAGGTCGCCCTCTCCAACGGCTCGGTCGTGCCGATCCTGGCCTTCGCCAGGATCGACTACGACCTCGAACAGCCGATCGTCTGGCGCCGCGACCGGGTGCCGACGCTGACGGTGCGCGCCACCATTACCGATGCGACCCAGCCGCCCACCGTCGTCGCCGCGTTGCAGCCCGCCATCGACGCCTACGTCAAGGCGCTGCCGGAGGGCTACACGCTGGCGATCGGCGGCGCGGTGGAGGAGGCCGGCAAGGGTCAGGGTCCGATCGCAGCGGTCGTGCCGGTGATGCTGCTGGCCATGGCCTTCTTCCTGATGATCCAGCTCCAGAGCTTCCAGAAGCTCTTCCTGGTCTTTTCCGTCGCGCCGCTCGGCTTGATCGGCGTCGTCCCGGCCCTGCTGCTGTTCGACAAGCCGATGGGCTTCGTCGCCATCCTCGGCATCCTGGCGCTGATCGGCATCATCGTGCGCAACGCCGTGATCCTGGTGAGCCAGATCGAGGAATGCGAGGCGGAGGGGATGGCGCCGTGGGATGCCGTGGTCGAGGCCACCCGCCACCGGATGCGGCCGATCCTGCTCACGGCGGCGGCGGCGAGTCTCGGGCTGATCCCGATCGCCCGTGAGGTGTTCTGGGGGCCGATGGCCTACGCCATGATCGGCGGCATTCTGGCGGCGACCGCCCTGACCCTGCTGTTCCTGCCCGCGCTCTATGTCGGCTGGTACAGGATCAGGCCGCCCTCGCGCGACGCGGCAGCGCCCGGCCCTTGAAGCCGGGCAGGCCGGCAGGGGCGATCCTCGCGCCGGTGCCGATCGCATCCCGCGGATCGGAGACGATCGCGGACCGATGAAACCAGTTCTATTATGCATCTCACGCGCTTCGATTGGCGATTTCTGCGCTTGAGCGCATGATCTCTGCCTTCGCTGCATAGCCGTCCTGTGCGGCATCGCGCGTCGCCAAAACCTCTTTGCGGATGTCAAGCCATCCGCTAGGCACTTCCCGAACGCCCCGCCAAGGCGGCGGCTCCGATCACCTTCAGGCGAGCCGGCTGCCCGCGATGACCACCGACCACGCCACGGCCAATTCTCACCCGCTCGAGCGCGACGCGCAGGCGGCCATGAGCCACCACCACGTCAGCCCCAACGACATCGCGCTCGGCGTGGTGATCGGGCGGGCCTCGGAATATTTCGACTTCTTCGTGTTCGGCATCGCCTCGGTGCTGGTGTTCCCGAAGGTGTTCTTCCCCTTCGCCGACCCGCTCAAGGGCACGCTCTACTCGTTCGCCATCTTCGCGCTGGCCTTCATCGCCCGCCCGCTCGGGTCGATCTTCTTCATGTGGGTCCACAAGCGGCACGGACGCGGGGTGAAGCTCACCATCGCCCTGTTCCTGCTCGGCGGCTCGACCGCGGCGATCAGCTTCCTGCCGAGCTACAATTCGATCGGCGTCGTCGCCATCGAGCTGCTCGCGGTGCTCCGGATCGCGCAGGGCTTCGCGCTCGGCGGCGCCTGGGACGGGATGGCCTCGCTGCTCGCCCTCAACGCGCCGCGGGAGCGCCGCGGCTGGTACGCGATGATCCCGCAGCTCGGCGCGCCGTTCGGCTTCATGGTGGCGAGCGCGCTGTTCGCGTTCTTTTCCATCAACCTGACCCCTGAGGATTTCACCGATTGGGGCTGGCGCTTCCCGTTCTTCTGCGCCTTCACCATCAACGTCGTGGCCCTTTTCGCGCGGCTCCGGCTCGTCGCCACCCCCGAGTTCACCCGGCTTCTCGACAAGGGTCGGCTGGAGCCCGTCAGCGTCATCGATCTCGCCCGCCACCACGCCCTCGACGTCTGGATCGGCGCCTTCGTGCCGCTGGCGAGCTTTGCCCTGTTCCACCTCGTCACGATCTTCCCGATCGCTTGGCTCGCCCTGTCGAGCGAGCGCTCGGCCGGCGACTTCCTGATGGTGCAGTTCTCCGGCGCCATGGTTTGCGCCGGCGCGATCGCGGCCTCCGGGCTGATTGCCGACCAGATCGGGCGCCGGAACATGCTGCTCATCAGCGCCGGGCTCATCGCCGTATTCGCCTGCGGCAGCATCCTGGCGCCGCTGATCTTCGGCGAGAACGCCATTGGCCAGACGATCTACGTCAATATCGGCTTCATGCTGCTCGGTCTGTCCTACGGCCAGACCGCCGGCGCCGTGACCTCGCGGCTCGGGGCGCGCTACCGCTACACCGGAGCGGCGCTCACCTCCGACCTCGCCTGGCTGTTCGGCGCGGGCTTCGCTCCCCTCGTGGTGCTCTACCTCTCCACCGAGTACGGGCTCGCGATGGTCGGCGTGTACCTGCTGTCGGGCGCCCTGGCGACGCTGCTCGCGCTCGCGCTCGACCGCTCCGAGATGCGCCAGATGTGAGTTTGGCCCCGCGGGCGAGGCGTCCGTCTCGCCGCGGGACCGGGAGTGCTTTTCGACGAACGATGGCTGCCGGTTCGGCGAGACAAAGCGCGTCACAACAAGGTCCCGGAGATGCCGAGCCGACACCGCCGGCTCGGCATCTCCGGAGAGAAACGAACCGCCGCCACGCGGGAAGTCACCCGCGCGGCCCTTGCGATGGAACGAAGATTCGTGGCCATGACCGCCGACCGTTCATTGAGAGCCCGTGCCGGGGCCGGCTCCGCGGGCCGGATCCTGCGGGGTCTCGTCCTCCTGCCGCTGTTCGGCCTGCTCGCCGGCTGCAACCTCGTGGTGATGCAGCCCTCCGGCGACATCGCCATGCAGCAGCGCAACCTCGTCCTCGCCTCCACGGGGCTGATGCTGCTCATCATCATCCCGGTGATCGTGCTGACCCTGCTGTTCGCGTGGCGCTACCGCGCGTCGAACACGGCGGCCCGCCACGACCCCGACTGGGACCACTCGACCGGGCTCGAAGTGGTGATCTGGACCGCACCGCTGATGATCATCATCGCGCTCGGCGCGCTGACCTGGATCAGCACCCACACCCTCGACCCGTTCCGGCCGCTCTCGCGCATCGAGCCCGGCAAGCCGATCGCGGCGGAGGTGAAGCCGCTGGAGGTGCAGGTCGTCGCCCTCGATTGGAAGTGGCTGTTCTTCTATCCCGAATACAATGTCGCGACGGTCAACGAGCTGGCCGCGCCGGTGAACCGGCCGATCAGCTTCAAGATCACCGCCTCCTCGGTGATGAACGCCTTCTACATCCCCGCGCTCGCCGGCATGATCTACGCCATGCCCGGCATGCAGACGCAGCTTCACGCCGTGATCAACAAGCCGGGCGCCTATGACGGGCTGTCGTCGCACTACAGCGGCACCGGCTTCTCGCGCATGACGTTCAAGTTCCACGGGCTCGACGGCGACGGCTTCGACCAGTGGATTGCCAAAGTGAAGCAGCAGGGTTCGGAATTGAGCCGTGATGCCTATCTCGAACTCGAGCGCCCGAGCGAGCGCGTTCCCGTCATCTACTACGCCTCGTTCGCCGACGGACTCTTCGGCAAGATCGTCGGCATGTGCGCCGTGCCCGGCAAGATGTGCATGCACGAGATGATGACCATCGACGCCAAGGGCGGCGCCGGCAAAGAGAGCCGAGAGAACGCCGAGCGGCTTCAGTACGACAACCGCCACACGCAGCGTGGCGACGAAGCCCCGGGGGCGACGACCCCGGCCTCGCACCGCGGGCCCAAGAGCGAGTCGCCCGACGGCGGGAAGAATCACGAGGGGAGCGGCCAAGGCCACTCCGCTCCCGACCAGACCAACAACTGATCCGTCGCCGCCTCAGGATTTACGGACGAGTTTCAACCCATGTTCGCAAACACGGACCTGCAGCAGCTGCTGTTCGGGCGCCTCTCCCTGGAGGACATCCCGTTCCACGAACCGATCCTGCAAGTGACCTTCGCAGGCGTCGCCGTGGCCGGGATCGCGGTGCTCGCCGCCATCACCTATTTCCGCTTCTGGGGTCCGCTCTGGCGCGACTGGTTGACCTCGGTCGATCACAAGAAGATCGGCATCATGTACGTCATCCTGGCGCTCGTGATGCTGCTGCGCGGCTTTGCCGACGCGCTGCTGATGCGCTCGCAGCAGGCGATCGCGTTCGGCGCCAACGAGGGCTACCTGCCGCCGCACCACTACGATCAGATCTTCACCGCCCACGGCGTGATCATGATCTTCTTCGTGGCGATGCCGTTCGTCACCGGCCTGATGAACTACGTCGTGCCGCTGCAGATCGGCGCGCGCGACGTCGCCTTCCCGTTCCTGAACAACTTCTCGTTCTGGATGACGGTGTCCGGCGCGGTCACGATCATGATCTCGCTGTTCGTCGGTGAGTTCGCCCGCACCGGCTGGCTCGCCTACCCGCCGCTCTCGGGCGCGGACATGAGTCCGGGGGTCGGCGTCGACTACTACATCTGGGGCCTGCAGATCGCGGGCATCGGCACGACGTTGTCCGGCATCAATCTGGTCGCGACCATCGTGAAGATGCGCGCGCCCGGCATGTCGATGATGAGGCTGCCGATCTTCACCTGGACCTCGCTGTGCACGAACGTGCTCATCGTGGCCGCCTTCCCGATCCTCGCCGCCGTTCTCGCGCTGCTGAGCCTCGACCGCTACGTCGGCACGCACTTCTTCACGAACGACCTCGGCGGCAACCCGATGATGTACTTCAACCTCATCTGGATCTGGGGGCACCCGGAGGTCTACATCCTCATCCTGCCGGCCTTCGGCGTGTTCTCCGAGGTCACCTCGGCCTTCAGCGGCAAGCGCCTGTTCGGCTACACCTCGATGGTCTACGCGACCGTCGTCATCACGATCCTGTCCTACCTCGTGTGGCTGCACCACTTCTTCACGATGGGTTCGGGCGCCAACGTGAACTCGTTCTTCGGCCTCACGACGATGATCATCTCGATCCCGACGGGCGCGAAGATCTTCAACTGGCTGTTCACGATGTATCGCGGCCGGATCCGCTTCGACGTGCCGATGCTCTGGACGGTGAGCTTCATGGTCACCTTCACCATCGGAGGCATGACCGGCGTGCTGCTCGCTGTGCCCCCGGCCGACTTCGTGCTGCACAACTCGCTGTTCCTGATCGCGCACTTCCACAACGTGATCATCGGCGGCGTGCTGTTCGGCATGTTCGCCGGCGTGAACTACTGGTTCCCGAAGGCCTTCGGCTTCAAGCTCGACGAGTTCTGGGGCAAGGTCAGCTTCTGGTTCTGGACCATCGGCTTCTACGTCGCCTTCATGCCGCTCTACGTTCTGGGACTCATGGGCGTGACCCGCCGTGCCCAGCACTTCGACGACCCGTCGCTGCAGATCTGGTTCGTGATCGCCGCCATCGGCGCCGGTCTGATCGCGCTGGGCATCGGTGCGATGATCGTCCAGTTCGCGGTCTCGATCAAAAACCGCGAGGCGTTGCGCGACGTGACCGGCGATCCGTGGAACGGCCGGACCCTCGAATGGGCCACCTCCTCGCCGCCGCCGGACTACAACTTCGCCTTCACGCCCGTGGTGCACAGCCTCGACGCGTGGTGGGACATGAAGGCTCGCGGCTTCCAGCGGCCGCTCTCGGGCTACAAGCCGATCCACATGCCCAAGAACACCGCCACCGGCGTGATCCTGGGCGTGGTCAGCATCGCCTTCTCCTTCGCGATGATCTGGTACATCTGGTGGCTTGCAGCCCTCACCTTCGTGGCGATGCTGGCGATCACGATCGCCCATACCTTCAACTACAACCGCGACTTCTACATCCCCGCCGAGACGGTCCGCCTGACCGAGCAGCGGCGGACGGAAGCGCTGGCGGCGCGGGTCTGAGCAGCATCATGGCAACGCACGCGACCCACACCCTCGTCGGCGACCGGATGTCCGGCGCCGACGTGCCGGACTTCCTCGATCTCGAGGGCGAGCATCACCCGGAAGGGGGCACGATGCTCGGCTTCTGGATCTATCTGATGAGCGACTGCCTCATCTTCGCGGTCCTGTTCGCCACCTACGCCGTGCTCGGCCGCAGCTACGCGGCCGGGCCCTCGCCCAAGGATCTGTTCGACCTGCCCATCGTGGCGGTGAACACATCGATGCTGCTGTTCTCCTCCATCACCTATGGCTTCGCCATGCTGGCGATGGAGAAGGACGACCTCGCCAAAACCCAGATCTGGCTCGCAATCACCGGCCTGTTCGGCGCGGCCTTCGTCGGGCTCGAACTCTACGAGTTCGCCCACCTGATCCACGAAGGCGCCACGCCCCAGCGCAGCGGCTTCCTGTCCGCGTTCTTCACCCTGGTCGGAACCCACGGCCTGCACGTCACCTTCGGCCTGATCTGGCTCGTCACGCTGATGATCCAGACCCGGCTCAAGGGCCTCGTTGCGGAGAACAAGCGCCGGCTGATGTGCCTGTCGATGTTCTGGCACTTCCTCGACGTCATCTGGATCGGCGTCTTCACCTTCGTGTACCTGATGGGAGTCCTGCAATGAGCGGGGCAACGCACGCCGACGATCACGGCCATGACGGCCATGGGCACGACGGCCATGGGCAGGACGCCCACGGTCACGGCTCCTTCAAAGACTACGTCACGGGCTTCGTGCTCTCCGTCATCCTGACGGCGATCCCGTTCTGGCTGGTGATGGGCGACGTGCTGGGCGACAAGCTCGTCACCGGCGTCGTCATCCTCGGTCTGGGCGCGGTGCAGATCGTGGTTCACATGATCTACTTCCTGCACATGAACACGAAGTCGGAGGGCGGCTGGACCTTCATGGCGCTGATCTTCACGATCACCCTCGTGGTCATCACCCTGTGCGGGTCGATCTGGGTCATGCACCACCTCAACACCAACATGATGCCGGTCTCGGCCGAGGAGATGCGTCACGCTCCCTGACGCATCCCGGCAACCCGACGCTCCGCTGCCTGCCGCCCCGGCAACGGGTCGGCGCCGCCCGTTGCTCGTCCGGCTCGCACTGATCCTGGCGGGCCTTGCGGTGACGGGCGTCTTCCTCGGCCTCGGCACGTGGCAGGTCGAGCGCCGGATCTGGAAGCTCGACCTGATCGACCGGGTCGAAGCCCGCATCCGTGCCGAGCCCGCGCCCGCACCGGGGCCAGAGGAATGGGCCGGTCTCACGGCCGCCTCCGCCGAGTACCGGCGGGTCCGGCTCACCGGGCGCTTCGCTTACGATCGTGCCACGCTGGTCCAGGCCGTGACGGCGCGCGGCGCCGGTTTCTGGGTGCTGGTGCCGCTCGTGACCGACCGCGGCTTCACCGTCCTCGTCAACCGCGGCTTCGTGCCGACGGAGGCCCGCGAGCGTGCGGCCCGTGCCGCGGGTGAGCCGGGCGGGGACGTGACGGTCACGGGCCTGCTGCGCCTGACCGAGCCCGGCGGCGGCTTCCTGCGCCACAACGATCCGGCGGGCGACCGCTGGTACTCCCGCGACGTCGCGGCCATCGCCGCCGCCCGCGGGATCGACGGCACGCCGAATGAGGTCGCGCCCTATTTCGTGGATGCCGACGCGGCACCCAATCCCGGCGGCCTGCCGGTCGGCGGCCTCACGGTGGTGGCCTTCCACAACAACCATCTCGTCTACGCGCTGACATGGTACGCCCTCGCGCTGATGACCGCCGCGGCCCTCATCTACGCCCTGAGAGGGTCTCGCAAGATGCCGCGTCGATGACGGACGTCCTCTGACGGCATCACGGGGTATTTTGCCGGGTCATACACGGATGACGTGCGGCGACCGATCATTTGAAAATTATTTTTCACATTTTATTCCCGGATCTGTATCGATTCGACGGCAGAGGTTGTTAACTCTCTTTACACCGGTCGCCGCAGCGATTCGCGGTAGACCTTGCCGCGCCGGATGAAGCGGGGAGCCAATATGGGAGTCGCCCTGCACGGGCCTGAACGGGACCGCCGGGACGGCGACGGATTCTCCCGTCGCGTACCCGAGCCGCTGGCGGATCTCATCGTTGCCATGGAGCGGACGCTCGTCGCGCTGGCAGAGGAGGGCGGGGGCCGCAACGAGTTGCATGCCCTGCGCAACTATCTCTCCGACCTCTGCGTGCTCACTCAGGAGACGCCGACGATCCGGCGGGCGGTGGACCGTCTCGTCTTCGCGGGCGACCGCCTCGGTGAGGCGGTGATCGCGCCGCGAGGCTACGAGCGCCGCTGGCGGAGCCCCCGCCTGAACAAGGCGCGCCAAGCCCTCACCTCCCTCGAACGGACGCTCGCCGGCGCGCGCCCGAGCCGGATCGCGGTGCGGCTCGACCGCGACTGGTGAAGGCAAAGCAGGCGGGACCGGCGCCGCGTTGAGCGGACGCCGAGACGACCGCGCGAAAACGGCCGAGCTTGGCGGAACAGTTGCGCTGGCCAACGGTTTGCGGACGCGTGCCACAGGCGCACCGTTCCCCTTCGAGCCACTGAATGGATAAACCCAGCCGCTCGGCCCAGACCTGGGCAGCCACGGCCGGCGCCGCCGCGCTGGCGGTCGGGGCATGGTACGTCCTGCCCGTCGAGGAATGGCTGCGCGCCTTCTCGGACTGGGCGAACGGCCTCGGTCCCTACGGCCTCCTCGCCTTCGGCGCGCTGTTCTTCCTCGCGACTCTCCTCGTCGTGCCGGGCACCCCGCTCACCATCGCCGGGGCCGTCGCCTTCGGCTGGGCGGTGATGCCGGTGGTGCTGTTCTCGGCAACACTGGGCTCCTGGCTCGCCTTCCTCGCCGCCCGCCACTTGTTCCGCGAGCGGGTGCGCGGGCTGATCGAGCGCCGGCCGGCGCTGAACGCCACCGTGGAGGCGGTCGGCGACGGCGGCTGGCGGCTCATGACCCTGATGCGGCTCAGCCCCTTCGTACCGTTCAACGCCCAGAACTACGTCTTCGGGGTGACGGATGTCGGCACCTGCGCATATCTGGTCTCCACGGTGATCGGCATGCTGCCGGGCACGGTCGTGTGCGTCTATCTCGGCGTCATCGGCCGCCATGCCGGCAGCGACGAGCCGACCCACTGGATCACCCTCGGCCTCGGCCTCCTCGCCACCGTCGCGGCGGTGGAACTCACTCGGCGCCGGGTGCGAGCCAAGCTTGAGGCGGGCAAACTCAAGCTGGGAAAGGCCGGGGCACGATGAGCGTTTCGCTCAAGCGGACGATGAACCCGCCGCCGCGGCGTGGCGGCTCGGTGCGCGCATGAGGATGGAATTCGGGGTGGGTCAAGGATCGTCCGAGAGCTGGCTGCGGCCCGGGCTCACCTGCTGGCGGCAGGAGAGGGCGGGGCGCGTCGCGGTGCTGCATGACGGCGCGGCCTATTTCGCCGCCGCCCATGCGGCGCTGCTGAAGGCGCGCACATCCATCACACTGATCGGCTGGAGCTTCGATCCGCGCGCGCGCCTGCTGCCGGGGAATTCGCCCGATGCGGGCGAGACCCTGGCGGACCTGCTGCGGCGCCTGAAGTCCGCGCGGCCGGAACTCGCCATCCGCATCCTGATCTGGGACATGCCCTGGCCGATCTCGGCGGGCAACGACCACACCCCCGACAGCGTGCGGGCGAGCCTCGGGCCCGGCATCGACTTCCGTATCGACGG
Organism: Methylorubrum sp. Q1; assembly: GCF_004683995.1. Taxonomy (NCBI): domain Bacteria; kingdom Pseudomonadati; phylum Pseudomonadota; class Alphaproteobacteria; order Hyphomicrobiales; family Methylobacteriaceae; genus Methylorubrum; species Methylorubrum sp. Q1. The sequence goes on from NZ_SRHQ01000025.1 coordinate 58,291, forward strand.
CACGCTGCCCTTCGGCGCCTGCCAGCATCAGAAGATCCTCGTGATCGACGATGCGATCGCCTTCAGCGGCGGCAGCGACTTCGAGGTGAACCGCTGGGACACCCCCGCCCACCGCGACCGCGACCCCCGTCGCCGCCTGCCCTCCGGCGAGGACTACCCGCCGCGCCACGACGTGATGATGCTGGTCGATCGTGACGCCGCGCGGGCGCTGGCGGATCTGGCCCGCGAGCGCTGGCGCCGCGCCACCGGCGAGACCTTTCCACTCGCAGGTTCCGACGAAGCCCACGATCCCTGGCCCGAACCCCTCGCGCCGCACCTGACCGACGTGACGGTGGGGCTCGCCCGCACCGATCCGCCGTTGGACGGACGCCCGGCGGTGACGGAGAGCGCCGCGCTCACGCGCGCCTCGATCCGCGCGGCGGAGCGCTTCATCTATCTGGAGAACCAGTATCTCACCTCGCCGGTCGTCGCGGAGGCGCTGGCCGAGCGCCTCGCCGAACCCGACGGGCCGGAGATCGTGATCGTGCTGTCCGAGCGCAGCCCGAGCGGCTTCGACCGCCTGACCATGGACAGCGCCCGCCGCGGCCTGATCCGGGCCCTGCGCCGCGCCGACCGGTTCGACCGGCTGCGGATCGTGGCGCCGCACACGGAGAAAGGCCGGCCGATCCTGGTGCATGCCAAGGTCGCGATCATCGACGAGCGCCTGCTGCGGATCGGCTCGACCAACCTCAACAACCGCTCCCTCGGCTACGACACCGAGTGCGACCTCGCCGTGGAGGTGCCGGCCGACGACGCCGAGGCCCGCGCGGCGCTGCGGCGCCTGCTCGTCCGCCTGCTCTCGCATCACGGAGGCTGCCCGCCCGACGTGTTCGCGCAAGCCTTCGAAGCGCGCGGCTCCCTGCGGGCGGTGCTCGACGATCCCCGTTTGATGCCGTGCTCGCGGGTCTGCCCTCTCGTCCCCTCCCGCCGCGGCCCGGTGGCGCGCCTCGTCGAGGCTTTCCATCTCGGCGACCCGGTGAGCCCCGCCGACGCGTGGCGCCCCTGGCGCCGCCGCAAGGCGCTGCGCCGGGCCAAAGGCGAGGTGGATTCGAAGGCCGGAGCGCCGTCGCCGGGGGAGGTTTTAGAGCATCATCCCGAAAGGTGGCCTCCGGCTTTCGGAAAAAGATGATGCGAAAACAAGAGCCTAAAGCATCGTCCTGGATTTGATTTCCAGCACGATGCTCTTGAGGCGACCCGAACACCTGTTTGAGCGCGCTTATCCGGCAAGCTCATCGCTCCTCATGCTGAGCCGGCGTAGGGGGCCTCGGCATGAGGAGCGTTGCGGCCGCCGGAACCGGTCGATTGAGCCGGTCTCGGAAGCGCGGCTCGAAGAAGGCTCGGCGGCAGGGCCGTCGAACACGGCTACTTGTCGAACACGGCCTGCAGGGCCGCGGGGTCCTTCCGCGCCTCCTTGCCCGCGGGCAGGGCGAGCAGGGTGAGGATGCGGGTCTTGTCCGGCGTGAGGTCGCCGGCGAACACCGCGCCGGCCTTTCGCAGGGTGTTGCCGCCGCCCTTGAAGCCGTAGACCGGGAGCGCACGGCCATCATGGACCTTGGTCGCCACGATCACCGGCACACCCTTGGCGATGACCTCGGCGATGGCGTCGTGCATCTCGGCGTTGACGTTGCCCCAGCCATAGGCCTCGACCACGATCGCCTCCGCCCCGCTCTCGGCCGCGTGCCGCACCTGCGAGCCGTCGGCGCCGGCATACATCGCCACGAGATCGACCCGCGGCATCCGCTCCGGCAGCGGCAGGGTCTGGCGGCGCAGGGAACGGCGGCCGAACACGACACGGTCCTCGTCCACGTATCCCAGGATGCCGGCCTCCCCCGAATGGAAGGTCTCGACGTTGCTGGTGTGGGTCTTGCGCACCTCGCGGGCCGCATTGATGCGGTGGTTGAGCGTCACCGTCACGCCCTGGCCCACCGCGCCGTCGGCCAGGATCTGGCGGGCGGCGTTGAGGAGGTTGCGCGGGCCGTCGGCATCCGCGTCGGACGCGTTGCGTTGCGCCCCCACCAGCACCACCGGCCTGTCGCTCTTCAGCGTCAGGTCGAGGAAGTAGGCGGTCTGATCGAGGGTGTCGGTCCCGTGCAGGACGATCGCCCCGCGGATGCCGGGATCGGCGAGCAGCGCGTCGAGCTTGGCGCTCAGCGCCGGCCAGCGGTCCGGGCCCATATAGTCGCTCGGCACGTTGCTGAACTCCGTGACCTCAACGGAGGCGATGTCCTTGAGCTTCGGCACCGCCGCGACGAGATCCTCGCCCGAGAGGGCGGGGACGGGCGCGTGGGTCGTGGGATCGAGCTTCATCGCGATGGTGCCACCGGTCGCGACCACGGCGATCCGCGGCGGCTCGGCCCGCGCCGGCCCGGCGGACAACGCGGTCAGGGCAGCGAGACCGAGAGCGGTCAGAGGTCCTGTCGTCTTCGTCATCGTGCGCGCATCCTCTCCCGCCCACGGCCGGTCGTCGGGCCGGCCCGCGAGCGACCATGCGCGCGCGCCGAAAGTCCCTCAACCCGGCTCGATCCGGATCTCCGCCAGAACCGGCAGATGGTCGGACGCCTTCCGCGCCAGCGGCGTGTCCACGACCGCGACGCGCTCGACGGCGACGCGCTCGCTCACGAAGACATGGTCGATGCGCAGGAGGGGGAAGCGGCTCGGGAAGGTCGCCCCGCCGCGCCGCCAGCGCCGCTCCGCGGTGAGCCGCCGCGCATCGGTGAGGCGGCCGCTCAGCCGGCGGTAGGCGCGCGACCAGCCCGTGGCGTTGAAGTCGCCGAGCAGCACCGCCGGCGCGTGGCAGGCCGGATCGCCGAGCCAGTCGGGCCCGAGCAACGCCTTGGCCTGGGCGACGCGCTCCGCCCCGAGCAATCCGAAATGGGTGGTGAGCACCTGAAGCTTGCTTGCGCCTGCCGCCACCTCGACCCACAGCGCCCCCCTTGGCTCCAGGCCGGGGCGCCGCAGCAGGCCGGGCAGGGGGCCGGCGCGCCGGAGCCGCGAGGGCAGGTGGGTGAGCACGGCATCGCCGTAGCGCTCCTCCTCGATGTGCAGGGCCGGGTGGAAATGCGAGAACATTCCGACCAGCCGGGCGATCTCCTCCGCCTGATCCAGACCGCCGGTGCGCGGGCGCCCGACATCGACCTCTTGGAGCGCGACGATGTCGGGCGCCAAGGCGGCGATCACCCGTGCAACCCGCTCCGGTGCGACCCGCCCATCGGTGCCGCGGCAATGGCGGACGTTGTAGGTGAGCAGGCGCAAGGGCCGCGACGCCACCGATGCCGATTGGTCCAACGCGGTGTCCGATCGTTCTTCGGCATGCGCCTCGATCTGCCCCTGTTGCACGCCCTCTCCCCCGGCCGGATTGCAGCGCGCCCCCCTGCAAGCCCCCTGCAAGGAGCCGGAACGGCGCGCGCCAACCGAACGCCGGGACCGGCCAACCGATCCCTGATCGCATCGGATCGCATGCAGCGAAATCGCGCCGACGTCCGTTTTCCGCGTCCGGCGGAACCGCATCGGGGATGACCTCTTTCGAACAGGCGAGGCGCGTGATGCAGTGCCGAAAACGGAATCGGCCGAAGACGGAATCGGATGAACGCGATGCGGACGAGCAGGGCACGCAAGGCATGAGGACCGAGGACGCCAGCGCCCGCTACGTCGATCTCGACGCCTGGGGCGGGCTCGACATCCTCCAGGCGCTCTGGGAGGGCCAGCTCGCGGCGGTGGCGGCGGTGGGGCCGGCCCTGCCGGCGATCGATGCGGCGGCGCGGGCCGCCGAGCCGGGCCTGCGCGAGGGCGGGCGGCTGGTCTATGTCGGGGCCGGCACCTCCGCGCGGATCGGCGTGCAGGACGGGGCGGAATTGCCGCCGACCTTCGATTGGCCGGAGGCGCAGCTCGGTTTCGCCATCGCCGGCGGGGAGGGCGCCCTGCTGCGCGCCGTGGAGGATGCGGAGGATTCCGCCGCCGATGGCGCCGCCTGGATCGCAAGCGCCGAGATCGGCCCGCGCGACGTGGTCGTGGGGCTCGCCGCCAGCGGCTCCACGCCCTTCACCGTCGAGGCGCTGAAGGCCGCCCGCGGCCGCGGCGCCGTTACCGTCGGCATCAGCAACAACCCGGAGGCGCCGATCCTGCGCGAGGCCGCCCACGGTATCCTCGCCGCCACGGGGGCCGAGGTGCTGGCGGGCTCCACCCGCATGAAGGCGGGCACGGCACAGAAGGTGATCCTCAACCTGTTCTCGACCCTGGTGATGATCCGGCTGGGGCGGGTCTATCGCGGGCGGATGGTGGCGATGCGCGCGACCAACCGGAAGCTGCGCGCCCGCGGCGTCGCTATGGTCTGCGAGCTCGCGGGCTGCCCGGCAGACGTCGCCGCCGACGCCCTGACGCGGGCCGAGGGCGACATCAAGCGCGCAGTGCTGCTCGCGGGGGGGATGAGCGCCATGCGGGCCGACGACCTGCTCCTGCGCCACGACGGCAACCTGCGTCGCGCCCTTCGCGAGGTGGGCCGGTCATGAGCGCGACGACCTTCATGGCGCGGGAGATCGCCGCGATCCCCGCCGCCGCCGACGCGCTGCTGGCAGCGGGCGAAGCCGCCCGCCTCGGCACGACATTGCGCGCCAAGAGCTTCCCCTTCGTGGTCGTGTGCGGGCGCGGCAGTTCGGGCCATGCCGGCGTGCATCTGCGCTACCTGATCGAGACGCGGCTCGGCCTGCCGGTTTCGGCCGCCGCGCCCTCGGTGGTGACGGGCTATGACCGTCCGCCCAAGGTTGCGGGCGCGCTCTTCGTCGTGGTCTCGCAATCGGGCCGCTCGCCCGATCTCGTCGCGGCGACGGAAGCGGCGCGCGCCGGCGGAGCCGTGACGCTCGCCCTCGTCAACGATCCCGACTCCCCGGCCGCGCGGGCGAGCGACCTCGTCCTGCCGATCCTCGCCGGGCCGGAGCAGGCGGTCGCCGCCACCAAGACGGTGACGAATTCGGCCCTCGCGGGCGCCGCGCTGGTGGCGGCCTGGACCGGCGACGGGGAGCTGGAACAGGGCCTCACCGCCCTGCCGGAACGGCTGAGACAGGCGCTCGCCCTCGACTGGTCCGCCTGGAGCGCCGACCTCGCAGGCGCGCCCGCGGCCTTCGTCACGGGGCGCGGCCACGGGCTCGGCCCCCTGCGCGAGATCGCCCTCAAGCTCGCCGAGACCCTGCGCCTGCCCGCGCTCGGCTACTCGGCGGCGGAGCTGCGTCACGGCCCCCGCGCCTCCGTCTCAAGCGCAACGCCGGTCCTGGCTTTGCGCCAAGCCGATCCGCTGGCCGAGGGCGTGGACGCGCTCGTGCGCGACCTCACCCGCGACGGGCTGCGGGTCCATGCCTGCGGCGGTCCACTCGGCACCCTGCCCTGGCTCGGCGACGGCCATCCGGCCTGCGACCCCATCGCCATGCTGGTGCCGGCCTACCGCGCCATCGAGGCCGAGGCCCGACGCCGCGGCCTCGACCCGGACAAGCCGGCCGGCCTCACCAAGGTGACGGAGACGCTGTGATGACGAGTCCGGGTTTCGAAAGGGCGCGCCCTTTCGCGGGGCCAGGGCGGAGCCCTGGGACGACATTGGGGCTCTGCCCCGATACCCCGCCGAAGGGATGATCCCTTTGGGAACGCGATATGATCAAGCGATCTGCGCGGACCGCGTCTTCGACGGCGAGCGGATGCTCGGCGACCACGCCGTCGTGCTGCGCGGCGGGCACATCATCGACGTCACCGCCGAACCACCTGCGGGCGTGCCCCTTGTCCGGCTGCCGGCGGGCGCGGTGCTGGCGCCGGGCTTCATCGACCTTCAGGTCAATGGCGGCGGAGGGGTGCTCCTCAACGACGATTCCAGCGTGGCCGGCATCGCCCGGATCGCGGCGGCGCACCGGCGCGGCGGGACCACCGCCCTGCTGCCGACCCTCATCACCGACACGCGGCCCGCGATCCGGGCGGCCATCGCGGGCGTTGCGGCGGCGATCCGCGCCGGGATTCCCGGTATCCTCGGCATCCACCTCGAAGGGCCGTTCCTGAGCCCGCAGCGGATCGGCATCCACGACCCGTCCCGGCTCGCCGAATTCGGCCCCGGCGACGCCGAACTCCTGACCGGCTTGGGCGAGCACGGCCTCACCCTGGTGACGCTGGCGCCGGAGCGGGTGCCGGCCGGTGCGGTGGCCGACCTCGTCGCCCGCGGCGCCCGGGTCTGCGCCGGGCATACGGCGGATACGGGAGTTGCGATCCGGGCGGCGATGGCGGAAGGGCTCACCGGCTTCACCCACCTGTTCAACGCCATGTCGCAGATCGGGCCGCGCGAGACCGGCGCGGTCGGCGTCGCCCTCTCGGAGGAGGGGACTTTTGCCGGGATCATCGCCGACGGCCATCATGTCGGCGATGACCAGCTTCGGCTGGCTCTGCGCCTCAAGGGAAGCGAGCGGCTGATGCTGGTGAGCGATGCCATGCCACCGGTCGGCGACAGCCGCGCGGACGCGTCCTTCACCCTGTTCGGGCGCCGGATCGTCCGGACCGGCGACCGGCTCACCGGCGAGGACGGCACCCTGGCGGGCGCGGCGATCACCATGGCGGAAGCCGTCCGCCACATGAGCACGCGCGGCGGCGCCTCCCTCGCGGGGGCCCTGGCGATGGCCTCGCTGACCCCGGCCCGCTTCCTCGGACTCGACGGGCGGCTCGGCCGCATCGCCCCCGGCTTTGCGGCCGATCTCGTCGCGCTTTCCGCCGACAAGGCCGTGCTCGGCACCTGGATCGGCGGGGAACAAGCGGTCTGAGGCACGGTTCGCTCCCTCACGGAGCCCGCGCGGGGCCCTTCTTCGAAAAGGTTCGAACCATGAAATTTCCGCTTCGCATCAGTCTCGTCGCCCTGGCGGCGACGCTCGCCCTGGCCGTCGCCGGCCCCGCCGGCGCACAGGGCGGCAATTCGGGCAGCGGTCTCTCGCCGTCGGCGAGCGCCACCGGCAACGACCGCAGTGCCGGCGTCAACAGCGGCAACTATCGGCGGCCCGGGGGGTACGGCACCCGGCGGGCCTACCGGCCGAGGCGGAGCCCGTCGCGCCGGTTCATGCGTAACCACGCCCCCCGCTACTGAGCCGGCGCTTCGCGCCGCGTCGCCTGATGTCGCAGGGGCGAACCCTGCGCATCACGGGACGTTGCCGCGGCGCCACTCGACCGGGAATCATCGTGACGGACACCCCCATCGCCGACTACGCCGTGATCGGCGATACCTGCACCACGGCCCTGATCGCCCGCGACGGTTCCCTCGATTGGCTGTGCTGGCCCCGGCATGACGGGCCGGCGGTGTTTCTGGCGCTGCTCGACCGCGACCGCGGCGGCCGTTGCCGCCTCGTCCTCGACGGGCTGACGGGAACCAGCCGCCGGTATCTGCCCGGCACCAACATTCTCGAGACGACCTTCGTCACCGCGACCGGCCGGGCGGTGCTCACCGATTTCATGCCGATCCATTCGCACGAAACCGTGCCGGAGGAGGGCCCGGACGGCCACGTCCAGGGCCAGGTGGTGCGCCGCCTCGCCTGCGTGTCGGGCCGCGTCTCGGGCCGATGGCAGGTGCGCCCGACCTTCGACTATGCCCGCGCCCCGACCGAGGCGACGGCACAATCCGAGACCTGCATCCGCTTTCGCGGCGGCGGCGATGCGATCCGCGCTGTCGGCACCCTGCCACTCGTCCCGCGCGAGGAGGCCGCCGAGGGCGCCTTCGCGCTGAAGGCCGGCGGGCGCGCCGATCTCGTGCTCGCCCACGGCGAGGGCGACGGTGGCGATCCCGGCGCGGCGGGAAGGCCCGGGACGGTCGATGCCTCGCTCTCGGCCACGCGGGCCTACTGGGAGGAATGGTCGGGCCGCTGCACCTATGAGGGGCCCTATCGCGAGACGGTCCTGCGCAGCGCGCTGACCCTGAAGCTGCTGACGCACGGCCCTTCCGGCGGCATCGTCGCCGCCGCGACCGCGGGGCTGCCCGAGGCGGTGCCGGGCAACCGCAACTACGATTACCGCTATGTCTGGATGCGGGATGCGAGCTTCACCGTCACCGCCTTCGTCAATCTCGGCTACCAGCGCGAAGCCGCCGAGTTCCTGCGCTTCCTGCGCGAGGCCGATACGAGCCGGGGGCGCGACCTCCACCTGATGTACGCCCTCGACGGTGCGGTGCCGCGGGAGGAATCCCTCGACCACCTGCGCGGCTGGCGTGGCACCGGCCCGGTGCGGATCGGCAACGCGGCGGCCGATCAGGAGCAGTACGACATCTACGGCGAGTTCCTGGTGGCCCTCCACGGCTACCTCGAGGCGGTGGAATTCGACCCGCCGGTCAAGGTGAACGACCATCTGCCCCAGGCACTCGGCCATCTCACCGACCACATCCTGCGGGCCCGCCACGCGCCCGATCACGGCCTGTGGGAGATGCGCACGCAGAAGCGCCAAAGCCTGCACACCAAGGCGATGCTCTGGGTCGGCCTCGACCGCGCCGTGCAGATCGCCCGCGCCGACCCGAAGCACCGTCTCGCGAGTCCCGACACGATCGCCGGGTGGGAGCGGGCGGCGGACGAGATCCGAGCGGAGTACCATGCGCGGGGCTGGAACGCGGCGCGCGGCGCCTACACCATGGCCTACGAATCGGACGATCTCGACGCAGCGGTGCTGCGCGCCGTGCTGTTCGGCGCCTTCGATCCGCACGATCCGCGCGTCGCGAAAACCCTGGAGCGGGTCGGCGCGGAACTCGGCGCGGGCGACCTCGTCTACCGCTACCGGATCGACGACGGGTTGGAGGGGGAGGAGGCGACCTTCACCGCCTGCGCCTTCTGGCGGGTCGGCTGTCTGGCGCTGGCCGGCCGTCACGACGAGGCCGCCGCCCTGTTCGAGCGGCTGCTGGCGCGGGGCAACGATCTCGGCCTATTCGCCGAGGAGATCGACGCGGAAACGGGCGAGCAGCGCGGAAACGTCCCGCAGGGTTTCACCCATATGGCAGTGATCAACCACGCCGTCCGCCTCGCCGCGGCCGACCGCGAGACGCCGACCGACGAACCGGATTGCCGGGCAGAGGCCGACGCCGTCCCGGCCTGATCGGCCTGTACCCACAAAGAACCGGGCGACCGCTCGGAGCCGCGTGAGTGGCTTCGCCGCGCGAAGCGAGCATTCGGGGGCGTGAGCCCCGGAAAGCATCGAGCGGAGCGGCAAGTCCACGCAACCGATGCGCTCCGCGGAGGCGGGCGCCGGCGACCAAGGCCGGCAGGAAACCAGGGTCATCGCCTTCAAGCGATGGCCCTGACCGACACAAACCGGACCGATTGTCGGACTACCGTGATTCCGAGGGTGCGGCGATGCGGAGGAGATCCGATGCGAAGCTACAACCTGTTCCGCCGCCGGGGCAGGGAAGCGCTTTTCTGCGCCGTTCCGGAGAGCTGTGCCGTGCCGCGCTTCGTCGGCGGGCGCCGCTGGACCTTCGGCGGGCGCATCGATGGAAGCGCCAGCCCTCCCTCCGGCTTCGACGACCGCGCTGCGGTGACCGCCGTGCGCTTCAACGGCTTCTACCTGTTCCAGTGCCTCGACGAGGGCGGAACGGAGCGGGCAACCGACGGTGCCTAGTGCATCGTCCTTTTCCGAAAGCCGGCAACCACCTTTCGGGATGATGCCCTAGCGGGTGCTTGAATCGTGTCGAGCATTCCTTAACGGCCGGCATGCCAGACAGGTGGACAGTCAGGCGGGCCGGAGACCGATCATGATCAGCGAGAAGCGCCAGGAGCCTCGCAAGCGAACCTTTCTCAAGGGGCGGATCCACTTCAACAAGGGTGCGTCCAGCATGGACTGCATCGTCCGCGATTTCTCGGAGATGGGCGCACGGCTGGAGTTGAGCGAGACCAACACCCTGCCGGAATCGTTCGACCTCTATATCCCGCAGAAAGAAATCACTCTCCGGTCGAATCTGCGCTGGCGCCGCGGCGACGCGGTCGGCGTCGCCTTCGCGGAGGCGCCGAAGGCCGCCCCCGAGCCGTCCCCGGCACCGTTGACGGACCCGTCGATCGCCGTCCTGCTCCGCCGGATCGCTGAGTTGGAGGCCGAGAATGCCGGCCTGCGCTCGGTGATCGCGTCCATGGGAAGCAGCATGGGAGCCGGCGCGGGATCGGCGAACGGGGCACGGCACGCCTGAGCGGAGGCGACATCCGCGGATCCCGAGCGGGAGCGAACGGATGTCGCGGGGCCGGCTCAGCCCTCGTCCAGCGCCGCCCGGATGCGCGCGGCGTGCTCGGCGAGCACCGCATTGTCGGCCATGCCGCCCTCGTGGCGCTTCAGCGGCACGCCGTCGTGGCGCGGCACGAGGTGGACGTGCAGGTGGAACACCGTCTGCCCGCCGGCCGGCTCGTTGTACTGAAACAGCGTCAGCCCATCGGCCTTGAAGGCCGCCTTCACCGCACGGCCGACCCGCTGCACCGTGCCGATCACGGCCGCGAGCGTCTGCGGCTCGGCATCGAGGAGCCCGCGCGAGGGCGCTTTCGGGATGACGAGGGTATGGCCCTCGCCCTGGGGCATCACATCCATGAAGGCGAGGCTGTGCTCGTCCTCGTAGACCTTATGCGCGGGGATCTCCCCGCGCAGGATCTTTGCGAAGATGTTGTCCGGATCGTAGGGCGTCATCGCACGGCTCCTGGCAGAAACGGGCGGCACGTTGCACGGGCCGGCTCATCGCAGCAACCTTGACCACTCCGGCCGCGTTGACGAGCCCGTGACGGCGATGCGCGCCGCTCAGGAGCGGGACATGGCCGAGAGCACGGGTGCGATCTACACGGCGGCGGGCGCCAACCTCGCCATCGCGGCAGCGAAGTTCGTCGGCGCCTTCCTCACGGGCTCGACCGCGATGCTGGCGGAGGGCGCGCACTCGCTGGTCGACACCGCCAACCAGCTCCTGCTGCTGGTCGGCCTGAAGCGGGCGAAGAAGCCGGCGGACGCCAAGCATCCCTTCGGCTACGGGCGCGAGGTGTATTTCTACGCCTTCATCGTCGCCTTGTTCATCTTCCTCGGCGGCGGCATCTTCGCGATCTACGAGGGCGCCCACAAGATCGAGCATCCCGAGCCCGCCGCCGACGCGACCCTGTTCGGCGTTCACCTCTCCGGCTTCTGGGTGAACGTCTCGATCCTCGGCTTCGCGATCCTGGCGGAGGGCTATTCCTGCTTCGTGGCCGTGAAGGCGTTCTGGGCGGAGAAGGGCGAGCGCGGCGCGATCACCGCGATCCACCGAAGCAAGGATCCGTCGCTCTACACGATCCTCGTGGAGGATGTGGCTGCGCTGATCGGCCTCGTCATCGCCATGGCCGGCGTGGTGCTCGCCCACGTCCTCGACAACCCGGCGCTCGACGGCTGGGCCTCGATCGGCATCGGCCTCGTGCTGATCGGCATGTCGATCTTCCTGATGATCGAAACCCACGGCCTGCTGATCGGCGAGGCCGCCGACCCGGAGGTGGTGCGCACGATCCAGGCGGCGGTGCGCGAGGAGCGCGCGGTCCAGCACGTCAACGAGGTGCTGACCCAGCATCTCGGCCCCTCGGACATCCTCGTGAATCTCAGCCTCGACTTCGCCGACGACGTGCCCGCGGGCGAGGTCGAGCGGACGGTCGCCCGGCTGGAGCAGCGGATCAAGGCGAAGAGCCGCAACGTCACCCGCGTCTTCATCGAGATCCAGGCGAGGAAGGCGCACGCGGCCGGGCACGCGCCGACCGATACGCCCAACCCGGCGCCGACAGGACACGACGCGGCCCCGCCCGGCTCGGCCGTTCCGGCTTGAGGGATTAGCGCTTCACCCCCTCGCGGGCGAGCAGGGCCGACTTGCGTTCCGTGCCCCAGCGGTAGCCCGACAGCGCCCCATCCGAGCGCACCACCCGGTGGCAGGGGATCGCGACGGCCAAAGCGTTGGCGCCGCAGGCCATGGCCACGGCGCGGACCGCCGCCGGCTCGCCGATGGCGCGGGCGATCTCGGCATAGGTCGCGGTGGTGCCGACCGGGATGCGGCGCAGCGCCTGCCACACCCGCTGCTGGAAGGCGGTGCCGCCAATGTCGAGGGGCAGGTCGAAGGTGCCCCCCGGCGCCGCGACGAGGCGCACGACCTCGGCCACCGTCGCCGCGAAATCCGCGTCGCCGGCCACGATCGCCGCCTTGGGGAAACGCGCCGTCAGGTCGTGTCGGAGCGCGTCGGCATCGTCGCCGAGCAGGATCGCGCAGACCCCTCGAACGGTCGCCGCCACCAGCACGAGCCCGAGAGCACAGGCGTCGATCGCGAAAAAGATCCGCTCGCCCGCGCCGCCCTTGCGATAGGCCGACGGGCTCATGCCGAGCCGCTCCGCGCCGCCCGCATAGAACCGGCTCGGCGCGCCGTAGCCCGCCGCGTAGACGCTCTCGGTCACGGTTCGGCCCTCGGCGAGACTGTCGGCGGCGCGGGCCGCGCGGTGGGCCGCGGCGTAGGCCCCCGGCGTCACGCCGGTGACCGCCTTGAAGATCCGGTGGAAGTGGAACGGGCTCAACGACGCCGCGCGGGCGAGCGCGTCGAGGGAGGGCGGCGTCTCCGCCGCCTCGATCAGCCGGCAGGCGCGGGTCACGGCCTCCGCCTGCCGCTCGGACTGGGCCGCTTCGTCGGGCCGGCAGCGGCGGCAGGGCCGGAATCCCGCGGCCTCGGCTTCCGCTGGTCCGGCATGGAAGGAAAGATTTTCAGGCCGCGCCGCCCGCGAGGGACAGCTCGGCCGGCAATAGGCCCCGGTGGAGCGCACCGCATAGACGAAACGCCCGTCGAAGCCGCCATCGCGCGCGGCGACGGCGGCGCGCATCTCGGCCTCGGTGAGGGGCGCCTCGTCGGGCGGGACAATTTCGGGTTCGGCGAGCATCGGCGCCTCCGGGAAGAGGGATGCGGCGATCCTTGCGCGAGAAGGCGGCCGACGCATCCCGTCCCTTGCTGCCGAATCGTTTTTTGAGTTCGCTCTCCAGCGATCTCCGACCCGCACCTCATCCTGAGGTGCCGCGCAGCGGCCTCGAAGGATGCTCCAGGAAACGCGCGGGATCTGGAGGATCCTTCGACGCTTCCGCCTCGCTCCAGCACCTCAGGATGAGGGGGAGGGTCGGAAGAATGCGGATGGCTTATGCCGCCGTGCGCCGCTCCACCATCCGCGCCAGATAGGCCGCGCCGAGCGGGATCAGGCTGTCGTCGAAATCGAAGCTCGCATTGTGCAGGCCCGGGCCCGGCGTGGCGCCGAGCCAGGCATAGGCGCCGGGCACCGCCGCGACCATGTCGGCGAAGTCCTCGCTGCCCATGCGCGGCACGGTGTTGGCCTCGACCTTCTCCGTTCCGAACAGTTCGGCGGCGATCTCGGCGGCCGCCGCCGCTTGCTCGGGGTGATTGTCGAGCACCGAGAACACGTCGCGCAGATCCACCTCGATGGTGGCGCCGTAGGCCGCGGCGAAGCCCGCCGCCAGCTCGCGGATGCGGGTGGCGATCAGCCGGCGCAGATCGGCATCGAAGGTGCGCACGGTGCCGGTGAGATGCGCGCCCTCGGGAATGACGTTGTAGGCCGCGCCCGCATGGATCTGCGTGACCGAGACCACGGCGGATTTCAGCGGGTTGCTGTTGCGGCTGACGATCGACTGCATCGCCTGGACCAGCCCCGTCGCGATCACGATCGGGTCGATGCCCTGGTGCGGCATCGCCGCGTGCGCGCCGCGGCCGGTGATGCGGATGTCGAAGAAATCGGCCGCCGCCATGATCGGACCGGGCCGAACCTGCAGCACGCCGTGCGGGCCGTGGGGCACGTTGTGGATCGCGTAGATCTCATCGACCGGGAATTTCTCGAACAGGCCGTCGGCGATCATCGCGCGGGCCCCGCCCAACCCTTCCTCCGCCGGCTGGAACACGAACACGGCCGTGCCGTCGAAATCGCGGGTCTCGGCGAGGTAGCGGGCGGCGCCGATCAGCATGGTGGTGTGCCCGTCATGCCCGCAGGCATGCATCTTTCCGGGCACGGTGGAGCGGTAGGGGAGGTTGGTCTCCTCGGCGATCGGCAGCGCGTCCATGTCGGCGCGCAGGCCGATCCGGCGCGCACCCGGCCGGCCCTGCAGCACGCCGACCACCCCGGTCTTGCCCAGCCCCCGGTGCACCTCGATGCCGAACTTTTCGAGATGCTCGGCGACGATGCCGGAGGTGCGGACCTCCTCGAAGCCGATCTCGGGATGGGCGTGGAGATCGCGCCGCAGGGCGGTCAACTCGTCGGCGTAGGTGCGGATGCGGTCGATCGGGCTTGTTTGCGGGCTCATTCGCTGGTGTCCTCGCAGGTGCGGCGGAAGGGCGACATCGCCTCGTACGCGGCAATCGCCGCGTTCACGTGGCTGCGCTCCCGCTTGAGATAGTCGGCGACGGCGCGGGCCAGCGCCGGATCGGCGATGTCGTGGGCCGAATGCATCGGCACCGGGCGGTAGCCGCGGGCGAGCTTGTGCTCGCCCTGCGCACCGGCCTCGACCCGCTTCAGCCCGCGGGCGATCGCGAAATCGATGGCTTGATAGTAGCAGACCTCGAAATGCAGGAAGGGGTGATCCTCGATGCAGCCCCAGTTGCGGCCGTAGAGCGCCGTGTCGCCGATGAAGTTGATGGCGCCGGCGATCGGCCGGCCCGCGTTCTTGGCGATCACCAGCAGGATGCGCTCGGGCATCCGCGCGCCGATCAGCGAGAAGAACGCGCGGTTGAGGTAGGGCCGGCCCCATTTGCGGGCGCTGGTGTCCTGATAGAACTCGTAGAAGGCGTCCCAATCGGCTTCCGAGATGTCGGCGCCGGTCTTGTGCTCGACCGTGATGCCCTGGCTCAGCGCCTCCCGCCGCTCGCGCTTGATCGCCTTACGCTTGCGCGAGGCGAGCGCCCCGAGAAAATCGTCGAAGCCGGCATAGCCCTCGTTCTCCCAGTGGAACTGCTGGTCGATGCGAGCCAGCATCCCGAGGGCTTCGGCCTGCTCGGCTTCGCGCGCGCGGGCGAAGGTGACGTGGATCGAGGAGGCCTCGGTCTCGGCCCGCAGGGCGCGCAGCCCCGCGACGATGGCGGAGGCGGCGGTGTCGGGATCCTCCCCCGGTGCGATGAGGAAGCGCGGCCCCGTGACGGGCGTGAACGGCACGCTCACCTGGAGCTTGGGATAATAGCTGCCGCCGGCCCGCTCGTAGGCGTCGGCCCAGCCGTGGTCGAACACGTATTCGCCCTGGCTGTGGGACTTCAGATAGCAGGGTGCGGCGCCGACGAGCCGGCCCTCGCGCTCGACGCGGACATGCAGCGGCAGCCAGCCGGTGCGGCGGGACACGCAGCCCGCTTCCTCCAGCGCCGAGAGGAAGGCGTGGCAGGTGAACGGGTTGAAGGTCTCGTCGCCCGCCCCGAGGGTCTCGGGGGAGGTGGCGCAGGCGTCCCATTCGGCGGCATCGAACCGGGCCATGCCCGGCACGGCGCGCACCTGCAGGACGGGCTCGGGAGCGTTCGCCGTCGCGGGGGTGGTCATGGCCCCAAGTTAGAGCGCCTGGACGCGGATGTGGATACCGGTTCGACGAATGCGAGGCGCGACAAAACGGGGCCGGCGTCACGGATTCGATCCAGGCCTCACCCCCATCCTGAGGGGACGGGCCGGATCACCATCATCGCTGTGACTCGGGCACCCGCTGCGCTTGATCCGGCGCCCGCCAAAAGCCCATATCGCGTCGATGTGCGGACGCTTCTTCATCGGCCAGCCGCCGGAGGTCTACCGCGCCTTCTACGGCTATTCCGAGCAGCCGAATTTCCCCGGCCGCTTCAACGTGGCGCCGACCCAGCCGGTGCCCGTCGTGATGCGCGAGAGCGGCGAGCGGCATTTCCGGCTGATGCGCTGGGGCCTCTGGCCGACTTGGCTCAAGGATCCGTCGGACTTTCCGACCCTGTTCAACGCCCGCATCGAGACGGCGGCCGAGAAGCCGGCCTTCCGCGGGGCGCTGCGCCACCGCCGCTGCGTGTTCCTGGCCGACGGCTTCTACGAATGGCGCCGCGAGGGGGCCGGCAAGGCCGCGACGAAGACGCCGTTCGCGGTGCGCCGCACCGACGGGGCGCCGATGGCGTTCGCCGGCCTGTGGGAGCCGTGGATGGGCGCGGACGGCTCGGAAGTCGATACGGCGGCGATCATCACCTGCTCGGCCAACGGCACCCTGAGCGCGATCCACGAGCGGATGCCGGCGATCCTGGCCCCGGAATCGGTCGGGCCGTGGCTCGACGCGGCGGTGGACGCGCCCGAAGCGGCCCGCCTCTGCCGGCCCTGCCCGGACGAATGGCTGCGGCTCGATCCGGTGAGCGAGCGGGTCAACAGCGCGCGTAACGACGATAGCGGGCTTCCCGAACCGGTGGCCCCGCCCGCGAGCCGCAAGGCTCCGGCAAAGGCCGCGATCGCGCAGGGCGAGTTGTTCTGACGCGCCTTCCGCTCAAGCTGCCGCGCCGCTTTCCCCGCCCACCTCCTCCCCGAACCGTTCGGCGGCGTACTCGTCGAGGTTGAACGCGTCGTCGGGCACGCGGAACATGAACCGCTCGGCGATCTCGGTGAGCAGGATGTCGGGCCGGACCCGCTCCACGTAGGACCAATCGACCGACGTACTCCAGACGAAGTGCACCTCGGCGAAGGTCTCGGCGAGCATGATGGTCAGCATCAGCGGCGCGAAGTGCGAGTACGAGTCGCCGAACAGGACGAGGCGGCGCGGGTCGCGGGCGGCGGCGTTGGCGTAGATCACGTGCGAGCCGACATGGAGCGTGTCGGCGCGGCCGGCCGCCTCCCGCGCCGCCACGATCGGGCTGGCGTAGCGGCGCACGGCATCGCGCTGCAGGTCGTGGATGCGCGTCCGTTCGGTGCGCGGTGGATCGAACCGGCCTCCGAGATCGCCGGAAATCTCGGTCTCGCGGAATCCACGCTCTGCGAGGTCCGGGCAGGGCGTGGCCCGCAGCGCGCGGCAGATCTCACGATAGGCGAGGTGGCAGCCGGCGAAGGTCCAGTGGCTGTCGGTGCGGTAGAACAGGTCTTCACCCGCGCGGGCCGCCCGCATCGGCTCGACGAGGTCGATGCAGGTCTGCCGCAGAATGCGCGTGACCGGCCATTCCCGGAGATGCCCCCTCAACCGGGAGAACCACCGCCGCCGCGGCAGG
This sequence comes from Methylorubrum sp. Q1, assembly GCF_004683995.1. Taxonomy (NCBI): domain Bacteria; kingdom Pseudomonadati; phylum Pseudomonadota; class Alphaproteobacteria; order Hyphomicrobiales; family Methylobacteriaceae; genus Methylorubrum; species Methylorubrum sp. Q1. The sequence goes on from NZ_SRHQ01000025.1 coordinate 75,503, forward strand.
CCGCGGATCAGGCGGCGGGCGGGGGAGAGGCGGTGATCGACCGCGATCCCGTCCAGGAAGCCATCGTAGACGCTGAGCTTTTCCGGTACGACGACGTGGTGGTAGGCGATGCCGCGTTCACGCGCCCGCGCCGCACGGCCGGCGATGCGTTGGCGCCACAGTTCGGTCTGGTGGGCCATGAAGCCCGACTCGTTGAACTGCGCGATGACGTTGTTGCTTCCGGCGACGACGAACAGCCAACCGTCCTTGCCGACATGAATGTGATCGGTGACCGTGTCCGACACGAAGTCGCGCCCTTCCTCAACCGTCTTCGCCGGTGCCGAACGCGCGGGCGGGCCGTGGCTCTACAGGCGCCGGCCGCTCCGAGGCAAATGCGGCCGGGCGCGCAAGATAGGCGTCGGACTTCGCCCGCAGCGATATGTTAGAGCATCGTCCCGAAAGCTGGCCTCCGGCTTTCGGAAAAAGATGATGCAAAGACAAGGGTCTAGGGCATCGTCCCGAAAGGCGGCCTCCGGCTTCCGGGATGATGACGGTGCCCGAGCGGTGTTGCGAATTCCTTGAATGGACGGGCTTCACCGCAGAACCCGCGAGGAGCAGGCTTGAACGACACGCAAGCGGATGAGGCCGCGGCGCATGCCCGGCTGATCGAGGACAACCTCGTCCTCACCTGCGAGGCCGGGCACCTGTACCGCGACGGCGGGTTCGCGGGCGATGCCGCCCTGCTCGAGCGGCTGCGGGAGCGGGTGAGCCCGCTCACCGAAGTGGTCGGCGCCGTGTTTCCCGGCTTTCCCGCGCACGACCCCGAGCCGCCGCGCCTGTTCGGCGGTTCTGCCGCCTTCCGCGAGAAGCAGGGGGCCGCGCTCGCGGCGCCGCGCCCGCCGGGTCCGCCGACGCTGCTGTGCGAGACCCGCGATGTCCGGCTTGCGGGCAACGCCCTGTTCCATGTCGCGGACGGCCGGCCGCAGGTGCTGTTCGAGACCTACCGGCCGCAGGAGCGGCACGTGGTGCCCGGCCCCGGCCCCGGCTTCCTGCACGTGGACGAGACCATCGCGACGGCGGGCCTCGTCTTCCTGCTCAACTCGGCGGGCTCGTTCAATTACGGCCATTGGCTGATCGACGACCTGCCCCGGCTGCACGCGGTCGCGCTGCTGCGCAAACGTCATCCGCGGGTGCCGATCACCGTCGCGCTGGTGTCCTACTTCCCGCATATCGACGCGGCGCGGCGCCGCTCGATCCAGCTCCTGCTGCGCGATCGGGTCTCGATCCGCTTCCTCGACCGGGACAAGACCTACCGCTTCGCGCGCCTGCACCACGCCACGCCGTGCAGCCTGCCGAGCACGGGCAAGTCGCCGCACGCACTGCGCTATCTCACCGGACAGATGCGGGCGCGGACGCGGCTGCCGCGCGGGCTGTTCGCGTTACGGACGCTGACCGGGCGAGGCCGGCGCCTGTTCGTCGACCGGCATCCGGGGCGGGGCCGGGGGCTCGCCAACCGCGACGCCGTGCTCGGCCTGCTGCGCGGCCTCGGCTTCCAGGCGTTCGATCCCGAACTCACCAGCGTGCGGCAGCAGGTGGTGCGGTTCTCGGCCGCCGAGATCGTGGTCGGCATCGCCGGGGCGGGGATGGCCAACACGGTCTTCTGCCGGCCCGGCACGCCGGTCATCCACCTCGTGCCGGAGGGCTGGGAGGACCGGTTCTACGGCGAGATCGCTACCGCCTGCGGCCAGGATTATGCGGCGGTGTTCGGCCCCCGGATTCCATCGGACGCGCCCGAATATCTTCGGGATTTCGCAATCGACCCCGAGCCCCTGCGCGAAGCCCTTGCGGCTGCAGGTCTGCGCTGAGATCCTGGGATCCCAAAGGGGTCACCCCTTTGGCGGGGTCTCGGGGCAGCGCCCCGATCTCCCTCCCCTCAGTTTCAGCGCGGCCGACGCAGCGTTCGGCCGGTGACCTTCGCCTGCTTGCGGAACACGCCGACCAGCTCGACATGGGCCGACCACGCGAATTGATCGACCGGCGTGACCCGCTCCAGCCGGTAACCGCCCGCGATCAGGGTCGCGGCGTCGCGGGCGAAGGTGCCGGGATCGCAGGCGACGCCGACGACGAGGGGCACCTTCGATTCCGCGATCCGGCGCACCTGCGCCTCGGCCCCGGCGCGGGGCGGGTCGAACACCACCGCATCAAGCGCGTCGAGTTCCGGCCCGAGCAGCGGGCGGCGGAACAGGTCACGCGCCTCCGCCGTGATCCGGGCGTAACCGGCTCCGGCCCGGTAGGCGCGGGTCAGCGCGGTGATCGCCGCGGCCTCGCCGTCGGCGGCGTGAACCTCGCGGGCCCCCGCAGCGAGCGTCAGGGCGAAGGGACCGCTGCCGCAGAACAGGTCGCCGACGCGCCGCACCTTGGCCTTGCCCTCGTCCATGGCCTCCAGCACCAGGGCGGTCAGGGTCGCCTCGCCGGCCTGCGTCGCCTGAAGGAAGCTGCCGGGCGGGGGTACGCGCCGGGCCGGCCCCTCGCCGACGGCGGGCGGGCGGCGCTCGACCACCACGTCGCCGTGGATCGACAGCCGGGCGAGGTCGAGTTCGCCGGCGAGCCGTGTGAGAACGCCGCGGACGCCCTCGCTCACCTGCCCGTGGCCGCGGATGTCCATGTCGAGGCCGGTCGCGGTGGCGGTGGCGGCGATGTCGAGCGGCTTGCGGCCGTGCCCGAGCGGGGCGGCGAGCGCCTCGGCGACGGCCGGCGCCCGGTGCAGGCTAGGCACGGTGATCGGGCAATGGTCGATCGGCACCAGCGCATGGCTGCGCGCGGCCATCAGCCCGGCCCGCGCCCGGCCCTCGATCTCGCGCACATGCAGGGTGATCCGCCGCCGGCCCTCTCCCTGCGCGTCGAGGAGTGGCATCAGCGTAGTCTCGATGCGCGCCTGTCCCAGCGCCCCGGCGACGATGCCGCGCTTCCACTCCGCGTAAGGGGTGGGGGCGAGGTGCTGCACGGCGCAGCCGCCGCAGGCCGAGAAATACGGGCAGAACGGCGCGATCCGCTCCGGCGACGCCTCCTCCACGGCGATCAGCGTGCCGATGCGGTCACCGCGCTGCACCCGCACGCGCTCGCCGGGCAGGGCGCCGGGCACCGCCAGACCGCCCTCCGTGAGGCCGTCGCCGCGGGCGCCGAGCCGGGCGATGGTCAGAGTCTCTTCGATTACGTCGGACATGGGATCAATCATGAGAGGAACGCCTCGCGGCGACCAGGAACTCGCGGTTGCCGTCGCCACCCTCGATGGGGGAGGGGATCGGCCCCGACACGGTGAATCCGAGGCCGACGAGCACGGCGCGCACGCCCTCGCAGACCTCGGCATGAATCTCGGCATCGCGCACGATGCCGCCGCGCCCGACCCGCTCGCGCCCGGCCTCGAATTGCGGCTTGATCAGCGCGGCGATGGCGGCCTCGTCGGTAAGCTGCGCCGCCACAGCCGGCAGGACGAGGCGCAGGCCGATGAAGCTCACATCGATGGTGGCAAGCTGCGGCGCGGGCTGAAGCGCACCCGGAGAGAGGGCGCGGATATCGGTGCCCTCCAGGCTGGTCACCCGTGGGTCGGCGCGCAGGGCGGCGTCGAGCTGGTCGCGGCCGACATCGACCGCGTGGATATGCGCGGCGCCGCGCCGCAACAGCACGTCGGTGAAGCCGCCGGTCGAGGCGCCGACATCGAGGCAAGGCAGGCCCGTGGGGTCGAGGCCGAAGGCATCGAGCGCCGCGGCGAGCTTGAGGCCGCCGCGGGAGACGTAAGGATGGGGGGCCGAGGCCTCGATCCGGGCGCCGGCCTCGACCAGATCCGAGGGGCGCGTGACGAGGCGGCCGTCGGCGCTGACGAGCCCGGCCTCGATCGCCGCCCGCGCCTGTGCCCGGCTGCGGAAATGTCCGCGCTCGACCAGGAACCGGTCGGCCCGGAGCCGCTCGCCCGTCATCGGTCTCCCTTCCGAAAATCTCTCCGCCGTGCCCGGGATCCTCGTTCCCAATAGCCGATCCTGGGGGAGGATCTCGAATTTTGATGGTGCATCGTTCTTTTCCAAAAGCCGGTGGCCGCCTTTCGGGACGATGCTCACGTGATCGAGACGGATCGGCCCGTCCCCTGTCGGAACGCGCCGCTTCGCGTTACCTACAGCATCGCCTGAGACGGTGCGTGCCGGCTCGCCCGAAAAGGGCGATGCGAAATCCGCTTTTGCCGGGTAGCCCGGATTGCGCAGCGCCTCAAGCGGTGGCGGAATGCCGGGCGGAACCGCCGGGCTGCAGCAACGGAGTGAGTCAGTTCATGAGAGGTGCCATCATGCGAGGGGCCACGACGCCTGCCATCCGCCGTATACCGGTCGCCCTCCCTTTGGCCGCGGCCCTGCTCGCCGGCCTTGCCGGGTCCGCCTTCGCGCAGGATGCCAAGGAGGCTCCGAAGGAGCCGGCCCCCGCCAAGACGGAGAGTGCCGGCGCGCCGCAGACCTACGAGAGCGCGATCACCAACGGCAAGGGTGACACCATCGGCAAGATCATGATCCGCGACGGGGCGAACTCCCTCGTCATGCGGCTGTCGATCCAGCCGGGCGGCCTGCCTCCGGGCTGGCACGGCATCCATTTCCACGCCGTCGGCGACTGCTCGGACACGGAGAAGTTCGAGAAGTCGAAGGCCCACGTGAACCACGACCAGAGCAAGCACGGCCTGCTCAACCCGGACGGCCCGGACGAGGGCGACCTTCCCAACGTCTACGCCAACGCCGACGGCTCGGTGAACGCGGAAGTGTCGAGCGAGACCCCGCTGACCGGCGAGGGCGGCCTGCGCGACGGCGACGGCTCGGCGCTGATCATCCATGCCAACGAGGACGACCACACGAGCCAGCCCATCGGCGGCGCGGGCGCGCGCATCGGCTGCGCGGTCATCAAGTAACGCGCCCCGCTGTGCCCTCCCCCCCTCTTCGGGGGGGAGGGTGTTGTCGGAGGTTACCGCTTCAGGCTCACCACGCTGCCTTCGCGCTGCGCCGCCTTCTCCGGCAGGGCGGCACGGACGGCCTTGAGGATGCCGTCGGCATCGAGCCCGGCCTCGGCGTACATCTTCTCCGGCTTGTCGTGATCCTGGTAGCTGTCCGGCAGCGTCAGCGTGCGG
>NZ_SRHQ01000026.1:0-65791 GCF_004683995.1 Methylorubrum sp. Q1
GGCCTGTTGTCACTTGAGCCAATCGAGCGTTGCGGCGAGGCAGAGGACACCGGCGAAGCTGACGGCGGTCTTCTCGTAGCGGGTGGCGACGGCGCGCCACTCCTTGAGGCGCGCCCATGACCGCTCGACGATGTTGCGGTTGTTGTAGGCCCAGTCCGGGCAGGCGAGTTGCTCTTCGTTGCGTTTGGTCGGGATCGCGGGACGCGCACCGGTGGTCCAGATGTGCTCGCGGAAGCCGTGGCTGGAATAGCCACGGTCGCCCACGACCCACTTGGGCACGCCGGGCAGTTGGTCGAGGAGCGGAATGGCGTGAGGCAGTTCGTGGGCCTGCCCCGGAGCGATGCGGAAGGCGACGGCGCGGCCTCTCCCGTCGGCGATCACGCAGGCCTTGGTGCCATAGCCGCCACGAGAGCGGGCAAGTGCTTCACGAGCGTCTCGCTCGGCCGCAGATCCCCCCTTTTTGCCGCGCCCGCTGCCTTCTGGTGAGCCCGAACGTTGCTGCCATCGAGGAAGACCATGCCCAGCGCGACGCCGCGCTCCTGCACGCGATCGAGCAGCCGCTCCCACACCCCGGCGCGTGCCCAGCGGATGAAGATCTGTGCCGCCTGCCACCAAGGACCCAACTCCTCGGGGATGGCGCGCCACTTCGCCCCGTTCAGATGTCGCTAGAGGATCGCAGAGATCGTGCGCCGAAGCTCCTTGGGCGGTGTCTTGGCCTTCGGGCGACAGCCCTCGATCAGCGGCTCTAACTCACCCCACTGCGCGTCTGACAGCATCGCGTCTCCTCACTTGAAAACGAGAAAACGCCAAAATTCGCAACTCGTTCAGGCGACGACAAGCCCTAATGCGCACGAACGTGACGAGTGGCGAAGTCCCGTTCCGAAAGGCGTGGCTGCAGGCGATCGTCGATAGAGTTGAGGTGGATGCCGACGTTATCCGCATTGTCGGCGACAAAGCTCGCCTGGAAGCCGCCGTCGTTGGTGCGGCCACATCTGCCACGCTTACGTTCGCAGTTCTGTACGGAAGTGGCGCGCCCTGCGGGAATCGAACCCGCCTTTTCAGCGTGAAAGGCTGACGTCCTAACCGATAGACGAAGGGCGCTGTCCGACGGCGACCGGTCTATAGTCGGGTTCGCCGCCGACGGCAACGGCTTTGCCGCATGATTCCGCGACTTGACGCGGAGCGGTCCCATCGGCTTCTCGGACATCCGATACGCCGCATTCATTTCATGCCCAGAAAGACCCGCCCATGACCCCGCCGCGCGACCGCCCGGCCAAGCCGTACGGCTTCCGGCCCCGCCCGCGAACCCAGCCTCCGGGACCGGCTGCGCGTGAGGGGAGGGACCATGTCGTGCTCTATGGCTGGCACCCCGTCTCGGAGGCTCTGGCCAATGCGGGCCGCCACTTCCATCGGCTGCTCGCCACCGAGAACGCGCTGGCGCGCCTGAAAGAGGCCGGTATCGAACTGCCGATCGAGCCGGAGATGGTTCGCCCGAGCGCGATTGACCGACTGCTCGGTCCGGACGCGGTGCATCAGGGCCTCTACGCGGAGGCCGAGCCGCTGGCCGCACCCGCGCTCGACGCGATGCCGGACGACGCGCTGCTGCTCGCGCTCGATCAGATCACCGATCCGCACAATGTCGGCGCTATCGTTCGAACGGCGGCCGCGTTCGGCGTCACCGCCATCGTCACCACCGCGCGCCACTCGCCGAATGCCACGGGCGTGCTGGCAAAATCGGCGTCCGGCGGACTGGAGCACGTCCCGCTGGTGATCGTACGCAATCTGGCCGAGGCGCTGATCACGCTCGGCGAGCGCGGGTTCACCCGGATCGGCCTCGATTCCGACGCCGGCACGACGCTCGAAGCGGTCGGCCCGCGCCGACCGGCGGTGCTCGTGCTGGGGGCCGAGGGCAAGGGCTTGCGTCAGCGCACCACCGAATGCTGCGACCTGCTGGTGCGCATCGACGCGACCGGCGCCATCCGCAGCCTCAATGTCTCGAACGCCGCGGCGATCACCCTCTACGCACTGACGCGTTCGGCCGGGACGGCCGCCTGAAACCTGATCCCGGCGCCGGATGGCGCCGGGCATGGTCCAGAGACCGTTACGCTCCGGTCTCATCGCGACAAGATCCCGGACGAATCGTATCCGCTCGAACTCAGCTCTCGCGGCGACGTTCGCGTCCGGGAGTCCGGCATTCCAAGTCGTTGCAAGACGTTGCGTCGCGCACGCGGATCCGGTATCGCTCGCCCCGATTTCCTCATCGATACCGTCAGGATCCGGGCTTTCTCGCCCGGCGGACGCATCGCCGGGGGGATCGAGCCCTCGACCATCGCTTTCAGCATGCGTCGGCCCTCCGAGAGGAGGCGAGCCCGGCCGGATCGTCCATCCGGCGGGCGGCGGTGACGGGGGTCCTTTGCAACACGAGCCGCCGACGCAGGCCTCCCGAAATGGGGCCATTCAGGAGAAAGAATGTCAGCTGGTCTGAACGCAAGCTCTTCGGCCCGCGAGGATTTCGCGGCCCTGCTCGAGGAATCCTTCCTCCAGCATGAGATCACCGAGGGTTCGGTCGTCAAGGGCACCGTCGTCGGCATCGAGAAAGATGTCGCCGTCATCGATATCGGTGCCAAGACCGAGGGGCGCGTCCCCCTCAAGGAATTCACCGGCCCGGGCCGCGAGGGCGAGCTCAAGGTTGGCGACGAGGTCGAGGTTTACGTCGACCGCATCGAGAACGCGCTGGGCGAGGCCGTCATCTCGCGCGACAAGGCGCGCCGCGAGGAGTCGTGGGTCAAGCTCGAGAAGGCTTTTGAAGCCAACGAGCGCGTCACCGGCACGATCTTCAACCAGGTCAAGGGCGGCTACACCGTCGATCTCGACGGCGCCGTGGCGTTCCTGCCGCGCTCCCAGGTCGATATCCGACCGGTCCGCGACGTGACCCCGCTGCTCGGCACGCCGCAGCCGTTCCAGATCCTCAAGATGGATCGCCGCCGCGGCAACATCGTCGTGTCGCGCCGCACCGTGCTCGAAGAGAGCCGCGCCGAGCAGCGCTCGGAGCTGGTGGCCAACCTTGAGGAAGGTCAGGTCATCGACGGCGTCGTCAAGAACATCACCGAGTACGGCGCCTTCGTCGATCTCGGCGGGATCGACGGCCTGCTGCACGTCACCGACATGGCGTGGCGCCGCGTGAACCACCCGTCCGAGGTCGTGACCATCGGCCAGACGGTCAAGGTCAAGATCATCAAGATCAACCACGAGACGCACCGCATCTCGCTCGGCATCAAGCAGCTCCTGGCCGATCCGTGGGAGGGCATCGCCGCCCGTTACCCCGAGGAAGCCAAGCTCAAGGGCCGCGTGACCAACATCACCGACTACGGCGCCTTCGTGGAGCTGGAGCCGGGGATCGAGGGCCTGATCCACGTCTCCGAGATGAGCTGGACCAAGAAGAACGTCCATCCGGGCAAGATCGTCTCCACCTCTCAGGAGGTCGAGGTGCAGATCCTGGAAGTCGATTCGGTCAAGCGTCGTATCTCGCTCGGCCTCAAGCAGACCCTGCAGAACCCGTGGGATGCCTTCGCTGAGAAGCACCCGGTCGGTTCCGAGGTCGAGGGCGAGGTCAAGAACAAGACCGAGTTCGGCCTGTTCATCGGCCTCGAAGGCGATGTCGACGGCATGGTCCACCTGTCGGATCTCGACTGGAACCGTCCCGGCGAGCAGGTCATCGAGGAGTTCAAGAAGGGCGACATGGTGCGTGCCCAGGTTCTCGACGTCGATGTCGAGAAGGAGCGCATCTCGCTCGGCGTGAAGCAGCTCGGCGGCGATCCCTTCGCCGAAGCCGGCGAGGTCAAGAAGGGCCAGATCGTCACCTGCGAGGTCGTCGAGGTGAAGGATTCCGGCCTGGAGGTGAAGCTCGTCGACACCGACATGCAGACCTTCATTCGCCGCGCCGAACTCGCCCGTGACCGTGGCGACCAGCGTCCCGAGCGTTTCGCCGCCGGCGAGAAGTTCGACGCCCGCGTCATCCAGTTCGATCGCAAGGCCCGCCGCGTGCAGGTCTCGATCAAGGCTCTGGAGGTCGCCGAGGAGAAGGAGGCGATGGCCCAGTTCGGCTCGGCCGATTCGGGCGCTTCGCTCGGCGACATCCTCGGTGCCGCCTTCAACAAGAAGAAGGGTGGCGACGAGGAGTAAGCCTCGCCGCCTTCCGATGATGCCTCGGGGCCGGCTCTGCCGGCCCCGAACTTTTTTCAGTCCCGTTTTCGAAACGTCCCGAAGCGAGCGCGATGGCAAACCGCCTCTCGAGCTTAGGCGCCAGCCTGAGATGGTTGAGGGGCAGGCGCCCCGGACGCCGTTCCGACCCGCTCCCGTCCCGTTTCGATTCCGAGCGTTATCTCGACCTCAACGCCGATGTGGCGATGGCGATTGAGGCCGGTCTCGTCGCCTCGGCGGAAGTGCATTACCGCGTCTTCGGTCGCCGCGAGGGGCGTCCGTTCCAAGTCCCGTCCGCGACGGCCGAACTCGGCGGCGGAATCGCCGGACCGTGGACCTACCGATATCCCTACCGCGCCTGGCCCGAGCTGCCGGCCATCGCCTTCGCCAAGCCCCGACCCGGCCCTGAGGATGAAGCCATCGCGCGACGTCTCATCGCGGCCTGGCAATCCGGTGCCGGACGCGCGCCGGTCCAGGCCGACAGCGAGGGCATGTGGGCGGCCAGGAGCCAAGGCTTTCCCGATTTCCATCGTGCCCTGCAGCACGGCGATGCCGGCACGCTCGCCGGACTGCTGAACAACCTGTTCCAGTCGCATCTCGCGCACGGCATCGCCATGGGGCGCACGATGGCGACGCTGGCGCGCCATGCGCCGACACCGTTCGCCGCAAGCTGGTGCGACCGGCTGCTGCGGCTCTCGGAGGCGGTCGGCCTCGCCCCGATCCGCTCACCCGAACAGGGCGATTACGCGGCCGCGCTCGTCGGCCCCCTTGCCCACCATGTCGAGCCGGCGCGTCTCGAGGCCGAACTCGGCTTCCCCCTGGCTTTTCCAGAGGTCGGCGCTCCGTTCGGCGTGCGTTACGGCGCCGGCATCCTGCCCGAGCACGCCTTGACTCACGCCTATGCCGCTTGGCGGATCGGACAACTCGGCCGCTTCGACCGGGTGGTCGAGATCGGCGGTGGTTTCGGCGGTCTGGCTTGGTTCCTGCGCCACCCCGACCGGCACTACACGATCCTTGATCTGCCCTTCACCAACGTGCTCCAGGGATGGTTTCTGCTGAAAGCGGGCCTCGACGTGTCCCTGGCCGGCGAGCCGGATGCCGCGATCCGGGTTCTGCCGTGGTGGGAGATCGAGCGGAACGAGCGCTACGATCTGGCGATCAATCAGGACTCGCTGCCGGAAATGCCGCCGGAGACGGCAGCCATGTATATCGCGCGGATCCGAGTCATCGCACCACTGTTCTACTCGATCAATCAGGAGGCGGCGGCCCCGAACACCGACGCTTTCCAGCAGGCCGTCGTCGCCGATCTGGTTGCGCGGGACGGTGGCTACCGGAGGCTGGGCCGGCATCTGTTCTGGATGCGTGACGGCTACGTCGAAGAGATCTACGCTCGACGTTGAACGGGTTGCCTCTCCGGGGGCGTGGCGTCGGACGACGACCGCTGCGGGTTGTGCCGGCCCCGGTCGGAACGGGCTCTTGCCCGCGCGCCTCGGGCGGCGCTAAACACGAGCGCGGACTCGGTCGCAGCAACCGAACCCAAGTCCATCAAGGGTTTGGCCAGAATCCGGATCGGACAGGGCCGTGCTCCGGCAGGGCGCGGTTGAACGGTCCCAACGAAACGACGGCTGCACCGCGCCGCTTGGAGAGGAGTACATCGTCGGATGGCTGCAGACGCCGAGTTTCTCATCGACCGCCGCCGTCTGCGCCGCAAGCTTACGCTGTGGCGGATGCTCGGTATCGGTGCCGCCATCATCGCCGTCGGCGCGTTGGGCTACCGCGCGCGGGTCGGCGAGGGCCGGTTGTTTCCGGCCACCGAGAACCAGATTGCCCGGATCTCGATCGGCGGTTTCATCGCTGGCAGCGACTCGACCCGTAAGCTGATCGAGCGGGTCGGCGAGTCGAACGCGGTCAAGGGTGTGGTGATCTCGATCTCGTCGCCGGGCGGCACGACGACCGGCTCGGAGGAGCTCTATCGCAACCTCCGTGCGCTTGCCGCGAAGAAACCGATGGTCGCCTTCGTCGATGGCACGGCAGCCTCGGGCGCCTACATCACCGCGATCGCCGCCGATCACATCGTCGCCCGTGAGACCGCGCTCGTCGGCTCGATCGGCGTGCTGTTCCAGTATCCGGACGTTTCCGGCCTGCTCGACAAGGTCGGCGTGAAGGTCGAATCCGTCAAATCCTCGCCGCTCAAAGCGGAGCCTTCGGGCTTCAGCCCGACTTCGCCGGAGGCCCGCGCAGCTCTGTCATCGATCGTTCTCGACACCTATGGCTGGTTCAAGGGCCTGGTGGCGGAGCGCCGCGGCATGGACGACAGCCAACTTGCCGCCGTCGCCGACGGCCGCGTGTTCAGCGGTCGCCAGAGCCTGCCCCTCAAGCTCGTCGATGAGCTCGGCGGCGAGCGCCAGGCGGTGGCGTGGCTGGAGAAGGAGAAGAAGGTCCCCGAGAAGCTTCCGGTGAAGGACTGGAAGCCGAAAGCCGACGGCGGGTTCAAGCTGTGGTCGACACTGGGACTCGGCGCCGATCTTCTCGGTCTTGAAGGGCTCGCCAGCCGCCTCCGTGCGGTCGAGGACGAAGCTGCCGGGCTCACCGGCGGCGGGCTCCTGGCCGTCTGGCGGCCGGCCCCCTGAGGTCTCGCGCCGCGCCAGCCCCGCATCCGGAAGAGAGCCGCATGATCAAGTCGGAACTCGTGCTCAAGATTGCTGAGCAGAACCCCCATCTCTACCAGCGCGATGTCGAGACCCTGGTGAACGCGATCCTCGACACGATCGCCGACGCCCTGGCTCAGGGCGACCGCGTGGAGTTGCGCGGCTTCGGCGCCTTCTCGGTCAAGCGCCGCGAGGCCCGCCGCGGGCGCAATCCGCGCACGGGCGAATCCGTGGCGGTGTCGGAGAAGGCGATTCCCGTCTTCAAGACCGGCAAGGAGATGCGCCTGCGCCTCAACCGCGCCGGCATCGGCGACGAGCAACCGGGCGCTTGATCGCATCCGCTCTAAGACGCCGTCACGGGCGTGACGCGAGGCGCGGTCGCGACATCTCGCTTCGCCGCTCCCCTTTCGACGCGCCCATTTCGACGCGCCTTGCGCCGAACCGGCATCCCCTTGGGCGTGAAACGCTCTAGTTCTGCGGTCTGAGCCTCGAAGAGCCCTCGCTCGAAAGCCCTTAGCGGCACCGGTGAGCCCCTCGAAGGCTTAACGCCGCCCGTCGGAGACCTCTTGCATGATTCGATTTCTGAAGGCGCTGATTCTGCTGCCGATCGCGGTGGTGGTGGTCCTGCTGGCCGTCGCCAATCGCGACGCCGTGACCCTTTCCTTCGATCCGTTCTCGCCTGAGCCCGTGTTCAGCCTCGTCCTGCCGCTCTACGCCGTGGTGTTCGGCTCGGTGGCACTCGGCATTCTCGTCGGCGGTATCGGAAGCTGGCTCGGGCAGAGCCGGACACGCCAGCGGGCGCGCTATCACCGCCGTGAGGCCGACCGTCTTGCCAAGGAGGCGGCCGAGTTGAAGACCTTCGGCACGCCGGGTGTCGAGCCGGGCTACGCCGGCGCCGGCACCTACACCGCCCTGCCTGCCCCGGCAGCGGCGCGCTGAGGGCTGAGGGCTGAGAGCGTCGTTCCGCCCATGGCAGACATCTGCGTCAAGATCTGTGGCCTCAGTACCGAGACGACGCTCGACGCGGCCCTCGACGCGGGTGCCGACCTCGTCGGCTTCGTCCATTTCCCCAAGAGCCCGCGCCACGTCACCCTGGAACAGGGCCGCGGCCTCGCACAGCGGGCGCGGGGGAGGGCGCAGCGCGTGGTGCTGCTGGTCGATCCGGACGAGGCGACCCTCGCTGCCGCCATCGAGGCGCTCGACCCCGACCTGATCCAGCTTCACGGCCATGAGACGCCGCAGCGCGTCGCCGCCATCCGTGCCCGGACCGGCCGATCGGTCATGAAAGCCGTCGGGATTGCCACGATCGCCGATCTTCGGGCGCTCCCGGCCTATGCCGCCGTCGCCGACCGGCTTCTGCTCGACGCCAAGCCTCCTCCCGGCGCCGATCTGCCGGGCGGCAACGGACGCCGCTTCGACTGGGATATCCTGAACGGGGCGGCCTTGCCGGCCGGCACGATGCTGTCGGGCGGCCTGGATGCCGGGAACGTCGTCACGGCGCTCGCGCATACGGGGCTGGCCGCCGTCGATGTCTCGTCGGGCGTCGAGATCCGGCCGGGCGAGAAAGATCCGGACAGGATCGCGGCCTTCGTCGCCGCCGCCCGTCGCGGAAGCTGACCGCTCCACTCCCACCGAAGACGGCGTCCGGCGCGTTTGTCCGGCTGTGCCGCATTGCGGCGGCCCGCGCATGGGTCTAGCACGCGAGGCAACGATCAGATTTTCGCGAAGGACCGTCCCCGTGACGCTGAACCCCGCTCCCAATTCCTTCCGCACCGGGCCGGATGAGCGCGGTCGCTTCGGCATCTTCGGCGGTCGCTTCGTGGCCGAGACGCTGATGCCGCTGATTCTCGATCTCGAGAAGGCCTATGCCGACGCCAAGGCCGATCCGTCGTTCAAGGCGGATATGGAATCCTACGGCACCCACTACATCGGCCGCCCGAGCCCGCTCTACTACGCCGAGCGCCTGACCGAGCACCTGCGTGCTGAGGCGCCGGCGGGGCAGGGGGCGAAGATCTTCTTCAAGCGCGAGGAGCTGAATCACACCGGCTCCCACAAGGTGAACAACGTCCTCGGACAGATCCTGCTCGCCCGCCGCATGGGCAAGCCGCGGATCATCGCCGAGACCGGCGCGGGCCAGCACGGCGTCGCGACGGCGACGCTCTGTGCCCGCTTCGGCCTGAAATGCGTGGTCTATATGGGCGCCGTCGATGTCGAGCGGCAGGCCCCGAACGTGTTCCGCATGAAGATGCTCGGTGCCGAGGTGATCCCGGTGCAATCCGGCACGCGCACGCTCAAGGACGCGATGAACGAGGCCCTACGCGACTGGGTCACCAACGTCTCCGACACCTTCTACTGCATCGGCACCGTGGCCGGCCCCCATCCTTACCCCGCGATGGTGCGCGATTTCCAATCGGTGATCGGCATCGAGACGAAGCAGCAGATGTTGGAGATGGAGGGCCGCCTGCCGGACTCGCTCATCGCCTGCATCGGCGGCGGCTCGAATGCCATGGGCCTGTTCCACCCCTTCCTCGATGACCGCGAAGTCGAAATCTACGGCGTCGAGGCGGCCGGGCACGGCGTGCAGAGCGGCCTCCATGCTGCCTCGCTCACGGGCGGTCGCCCGGGCGTGCTGCACGGCAACCGGACCTACCTGCTGATGAACGAGGACGGCCAGATCGCCGATGCCCACTCGATCTCGGCGGGTCTCGATTATCCCGGTATCGGCCCCGAGCACGCATGGCTGCACGAGATGGGCCGGGTCACCTACCTGTCGGCGACCGACGCGGAGACGCTGGAGGCGTTCAAGCTCTGCTCGATGCTGGAAGGCATCATCCCGGCTCTGGAGCCCGCGCACGCCCTGTCGAAGGTGATGGAGCTGGCGCCGACCAAGCCGGCCGAGCACCTGATGGTGCTGAACCTCTCCGGCCGCGGCGACAAGGATATCCCGCAGGTGGCGCAGATCTTCGGGCAGACGCTCTGAAGGGGGAGAACCTGCGCGGGGGCCGCAACAGACCGTTGACACCCTCGCGCCCTTCTCCCTATATCCCGCGCATCGGACGACGCGTCAGCGCCGGACGTGACAGTGGCGGGGTAGCTCAGCTGGTTAGAGCAGAGGAATCATAATCCTTGTGTCGGGGGTTCAAATCCCTCCCTCGCTACCAAATCATCTTTGCATAGAACACCAAGACGCCGAGCCCTGGACACCCGTCCGGGGCTTTTTGTTTCTTCGGGCTACCCTCCGGAACTCAGGGGCTTGAGCGGGGCGAGGATAGCGCAGTCACCCGCGCTCCGTAACATCGCCTCAGTTCCGAAGCGCCGGCTCCAGCGGAAGCAGTCGTAGCGTGACCGGCTGTCCCATGACCATGGCAGTGAACGGGCGGCCGTTCTGATCGAGGGTGACGCTGTCCGGCGCCATGGCGGTGATGCGCCCGTTGTCCCGTCCCTCGCCGAGGCCGGGACAGATCTCGTCGCCGCTCCCGTCGTCGATCAGCACACGGGAAGGCACCGAAGAGGAGCGAGAGAGCGGTGGCGATCAACGCGATGTCGCCGCCGCGGCCACCGCCCGTGAAACCCTGGAGCGCCCAGTGTCCCCCGGTGAGGAGATCGAGCGGCAGGCTGCGCGCTTCGTCCCCACTGACCGTCACCGGATCGGCGGCGATGCCGGCCTGCGCCAGCGCAGCGAGGAGCGGATCGAGCCGCGTCCGCGGACCGCATCGCTCTCATCGTCCCCCGATCCATTCGGCGACGCCGGCGGCCGAGCGGAATTCTTCGAGGGCATGGACCCGCGCCTCGGGGATCGCATTGCGCGCCATGGTCGCGAGGGCATGGCCGGGGCCGAGTTCGAGGATGGTGTCGCAGCCATATTCCCGGCAGGCCTCCAGGCAGGCGGCCCAATCGATCGTGTGCGAGATCTGGCGCGCGAGCTTCGACAATCCCGCTTGAACGTCGAAGACGGGCGCGCCGTCGAGGCCACTGATGAGCCGGGGAGCGCCCGGCGGAGGGCGCCGTGGTTGCATCCCGGCGAGAGCCGCCTCGAAGCACCGGCTGGCCTCGCGCAGCAGCGGCGTATGCGAAGGGGTGCGCACCGGCAGAACCACGGCACGCAGTGCACCGGCCGCCAGCGCCTCGACGCAGAGTGTTTCGAGCGCCGGGCCCGGGCCGCAGACGACGGCGCTGTCGCTGGCGTTGCGGATGGCGAGTTCGCAGCCATGTGCCGCAGCCGCGGTCTCGATTGCCGCGAGGGGCAATCCTCGGATGCCGGCAAGGCCGGCGCCATCACCGGCGGCCGCATCCATCGCCTCGGCGCGCGTCGCGGCAAGGCGCAGGATCGTCTCGGCGTCGAAGCGGCCGGCGCAGCCCCAGGCGGCGAGATCGCCGATGCTGTAGCCGGCGACGATCGTGCGGCTGGGGTGCGACGCCTGCACGAGGGTCCAGCCCGCAAGCGCCGCGACGCAGCAGAGGATCTGCCCGGTGCGGTTGCCGTGCAAGTCCGCCCCCGGCCTGCGGACGAATGCCCGCGGGTCTTGACCGAGGACGCGTTCGGCCGCCGCGAAGACGGGCGCGGCGGGGGGCCAATCCGCGGTGAGATCGAACATCCCCGGATGCTGGCCGCCCTGACCGGAGAGAAGCACCGCGAGCGTCACGCGGACGCCTCGACGCTCTCCACGAACAGCGCCATCGCGAGCAGGTCGGCTGCGCCGCCGGGGCTGAGGTTGCGGGTGACGAAGGCGCGATGCAGCGCCTCGGCGCGCGTGCGCCAGCGGGGTTGCGCCACACCGCCGTCGTCGATGAATCGCGCGGCCTCGCTGCGCGCGAAGGCAAAGCCCTCGGGCCCGCCGCGATGCAGCAGGTTCGTGTCCTCGATATGCGCGATCAGGGCAAGGCAGGCTTCGACCCGCGCGGCCTGCGCATCGCCGGGATGACACTGCCGGCCGCGGCGCAGGGCCGGCAGGGCGACCCGGTAGAGGCTCGGAAAGCCGGCGGCGGCCTCGGCCGGCGCGCCACCGACGCCGTGGCGGCGGCGCGCCCGTGCGCCGGGCGCATGGAGCAGCACCGGCCCGTCGAGGATTCCCGAACCGTAACGTTCGCGGACGAGGGCCCCGAGCGCTCCCGCCCCCGGCCGCTTCAGGGCGCCGGCTGCGGCGCAGAGCAGGCCGAGCCCGAAGATGGCGCCGCGATGCGTGTTCACGCCACCGGTGGCCGCCCGCATCGCCGCCTCGGCATCAAGGCCGATGCTGCGCAGAGCGGGCATCGGCGCGCCCGCCGCACCGGCGATCGCGAGGGTGCGGAAGAAGGGCGTGATCGCCGCCGTACTCGCCCGGAAGGTATCCGCATCCATGTCGGCGTGGCTGCCGCGATCGACGTGGCTGACGAGGCCCGGCTTCGGGTAGGTTTCGAGCTCGAGCCGCAACGCCGTCGCCGCCGACCGCGCGATCGCGTCCGCCTCCAGGCACCGATTATTTTCGGGGATACGCGCTCGCAGCCCGGAGAGCGGGCTCATTCGGGATCTCCCGCGAGAAGGGCGGCGGCCTCGCGGAGGGCGAGGCGGTCATGGTGCTTCACCAGTACCGTTCCGCCGGGGCCGATGCTGTGCAGTTCGCGCCAGTTCACGCCCCCCCCGTCGGACAGCAGGATCTCACCATCGAGGCGCATCGGCGCCCGCACCTCGATCGCCGCAATTTCCGCTATCAGCCGAAGCGGAATCGCGCCGGCAACCGGCCAGAGCAGATCGAGATCCGACCCATCGGACAGGTAGGGGAGGCCGCTCAGGCTCTGCCAGAGCAGGCTTCCGAAGGGACGCGGCGCGAGGCCATGGCGCTCGCCGAGGGCGATCAGCGCTTCGAGCGTCACGCCCCAGGAAAGCGGGCATGCGGCTCGCGCCTCGGACAGGAGAACGGGCGCGCGCGGGCGGACCGCGTCCGGCGGGAGCATCAGGCCGATGCGGCGCTTGCCGTCCCGTGGCGGCAGCGGCAGGCCGACCGGCACGCGGCCCGAATCCTCTCCCGGATACGAGCGGCGCAGGATGACCGGCCGGCCATTGTCCACCCACGCCGCGACGTGCGGCACCCCTGCGAGATCCGCCCGCGCGTTCACGGCATCGGCCCAGGCTCCCGGCTCGACGTCGAGGAGGTCATGGCGCCGGTGCGCCTCAGCCAAAAGCGGCCTCCCGCACCACCTGCGCGGCGATCGCCTCGGCCACCGGTCGTCCGCCGCGCTCGCGCCCGCTCCGGTCGCGGCGATCCTCGGCGGGCAGCGCATCGATCACGGCGGCGATCTGCTCTGCCAGCGGCTGGTCCGGATCGAGCACCGCCTGCACCGCACCCGTGCACACCATGTTGTCGAGGCCCGGCGCGAAGACGGGGGTGTCCTTGGCCATCGCCTCCAGCCGATCGAGGGGCAACTTCGTGACGCGGGCCACGGAGGGCAGATCCATCACGCTCGGGTTCGCCCCCGGCAGGCCGACGAGGACGCGGGTGGCGAGCGCCGTGGCAATGAAGGCGCCCGCCGCCGAATGCCCGTAGATCAGTCCGACGGTCGGGTGGCCGTGCGCGTCGGCGAGCAGCAGCGTCTTGGCGAGGTGGGCGAGGTACTCGTTGAGGCCGAGCAGCTCGTCGCGCCGGCTCATGCGCTGACTGTCGGAATCGATCGCCACGAGGATCGGCGTGGCGCCGCCCCGGCGCACCACGTCGAGGACGTAGCCCGCGAGCCGGCAGGCGCCGTCGACGCCGAGCGCCGTGTCGCCGTCGATGCCGATCACCGCGAGCCGGCCGCCCCGGAACGGACCCTCGCCATTCACGAGCCCGTCCTCCACGGTCACGGAATGACCCTCCGGAAACAGCGAGGCCAGGATCTCAGCGAGCGTCATGGGTCGTCTCTCCCAGGCTGGCGAGCAGGGTGTCGTAGTCGGCCGTGGTCAGGGCCGGGACCGCTTCCGGATCGTTCACCCCGAGCCGTGCCCAGATCTCGGTCGCGTCCCGGCAATCGCCGAAGCGCGTGAGGCGCTGTTCCAACCGCGCCTGCTCCGCCTCCAGCGTGGCGAGGTCGAAGGCCGGGGCCCGCCCGATCAGGTCCAGAGCCGCTTGGCGGAAGGCCGCGACGGTGTCGTCGGCATAGGCGTCGGCGCCGCCGGTAAGGCGGCGGTGCTTGCCGCCCATGGTGCGCCAGACCAGGGCACGGTCGCGGGAATCGAATTCTTCCGCCCCCTTGTTGGTCTCGATGACCTCCGGCCCCGAGACCGAGATGCGTCCGCCCTCGGAGACAACGAGCCGCGAGCAGGTGCCCGCGATCAAGCCGCCGCCGCCATAGGCTCCGGCCCGGCCCCCGATCAGGCCGATCACCGGCACGCCGGCCGCGCGCAGTTGCGCGATCGCGCGCATCACCTCGGCGATCGCGGTCTCGCCGGCATTGGCCTCCTGCAGGCGCACGCCGCCCGTATCGAACAGGATCAGCACGGCGTCCGGCTTCAGCGCCAGGGCAGCGCGCAGCAGGCCGACAAGCTTGGCGCCGTGCACCTCGCCGAAGGCACCCCCCATGAAGCGGCCCTCCTGCGCGGCGACGAGGACGGGTTTGCCGTCGAGGCGGCCCGAACCGACGATCATGCCGTCATCGAAGGCGCGCGGCAGGTCGAACAGCGGCAGGTGCGGGCTCATCCGGCGCTGCTCGGGGCCGATGACCTCACGAAAACTGCCCGCATCCAGAAGGCCGTCGATGCGGGCGCGGGCGCTCGCCTCGTACCAGCTTGTGGCCCAGCCCTTGGCGGCCGGGTCGATGATCCGTTCGCTCATCGTCAGACCTCCATCAGCCGGGCGCCCTGGAGCAGGCGCAGGGACACGGTATCGGGGCGGGCACCGCCATCGTTGATCGTGATGCGCAGGCCGCCGGGCTGAGCGCGGGCGACGAAGTCGGCGACCACCGCCGCCCAGACCTCGCCGTAGCCGCGGATCGGCGTCTCGATCTCGACGGTGCACTCTGTCGCGGGCAGGGCGCGCTCCAGCAGCACTTCGAGATTGCCGGAGGCGACGACGCCGGTAATGGCCTGCGCCTTCGCGCCGGCCAGGGGCCTCTGCGTCGTGTGTCGGAAGCTCAGCTTTTCCATCGCGGCCTCACCAGTTCCGGAACTTCGCCGGCGGCTCGTAGAGCCCGCCGGACCAGTGCACGAGATCCTTGATCGACCGCGCCGCGAGCAGGGAGCGGTCGGCGTCGAGGGGTTCGATGCCGAGATCCTCCGGCCGGCGCACGATGCCGCGCTGGCGCAGCCGCTCGACCATGGCCCGGTCACGCCCGCGGCCGATCTCGGTGTAGCCGGCAACCCCGCGGATCGCCTGCTCGCGCTCGTCGGCGGTGCGGCACAGCAGGAGGTTGGCGATGCCTTCCTCGGTGACGATGTGGGTGACGTCGTCGGCGTAGACCATCACCGGAGCCAGCTCCAAGCCGATCTTGCGCGCCAGTTCGAGCGCATCGAGTTGCTCGACGAAAGCCGGCACCAGCCCCTCGCCAAACGTCTCGACGATCTGCACCACGAGCTTGCGGCCCCGCATCAGGGCGGGATTGCCGGTGACCTGCGCCTCGCGTCCCGCCTTCATCCAGGTGTCGGAGGGGTGGCGCCGCCCGTGCGGGTCGGAGCCCATGTTCGGCGCGCCACCAAAGCCGGCCACGCGGTTCTGCGTCACCGTCGAGGAATGGCCGGCGAGGTCGATCTGCAGGGTCGAGCCGATGAACAGGTCGCAGGCATAGAGCCCGGCCGTCTGGCAGAAGGCCCGGTTCGAGCGGAGCGAACCGTCGGCGCCGGTGAAGAAGATGTCGGAGCGCTCGCGGATGTAGCGGTCCATGCCGACTTCGGAGCCGAAGCAGTGAACCTGTTTCACCCAGCCCGATTCGATCGCCGGGATCAGGGTCGGATGCGGGTTGAGCGCCCAGTGGGTAGCGATCCGACCCTTCAGGCCGAGCCGCTCGGCATAGGTCGGCAGCAGCAATTCGATCGCCGCCGTGCCGAAGCCGATGCCGTGGTTGAGCCGGCGGATGCCGTACTCGGCGTAGATCCCCTTGATCGCCATCATAGCCATCAGGATCTGCGTCTCGGTCATCGCCGCGGGATCACGGGTGAACAGAGGCTCGACGTAGAACGGCCTGTCGGCCTCGACCACGAAGTCGATCCGGTCGCCGGGGATGTCGACGCGAGGCACGCGCTCGACGATCTCGTTGACCTGCGCCACGACGACACCGTTCTTGAAGGCGGTCGCCTCCACCACCGTCGGCGTGTCCTCGGTGTTCGGCCCGGTATAGAGGTTGCCGTCCCGGTCGGCCGAGACGCCGGCGATCAGCGCCACGTTCGGGGTCAGATCGACGAAGTAACGGGCGAACAGCTCCAGATAAGTGTGCACCGCCCCGAGTTCGATCTGCCCGCCATAGAGCATCCGGGCGATGCGCCCGCCCTGCGGCCCCGAATAGGAATAGTCGAGGCGCTTCGCGATCCCCTGCTCGAAGATGTCGAGATGCTCGGGCAGCACGATGCCGGACTGGACCATGTGCAGATCGTGCACGCGGGCGGGGTCGCACTGGCTCAAGCCCCGTGCCAGGCAATCCGCCTGCTTCTGGTTGTCGCCCTCCAGACAGACCCGGTCGCCGGGCTGAAGGATCGCCTCCAGAAGAGCGACCACGTCGGCAGCCGTCACGACCTTGCCCGCGGCATGGGCTCGGCCCGCCTCGATCCGCGCATCGCGGGCCGCCCGTTCTCGACGCCAACCGCTCATCCGGTCCGCTCCCTGTCATCGCCGCGCTGCGAATACACCGATCTGCGAATCGATCGTGTATGTACATTCAGCAGCGCTCTCTCATTATTTTTGTATCCACACTTGCGCCAATGTCAATATCTTGCATACGATAGGGCAACAAAAACGAATCACTGGATACAGGAAGGAAGCGCCGGATGATCGCTGCATGCAGTGAGCCCGCGAGCGGCCGGATACGGACGTCGAAGCCGGTCGAGCCAGCCGCAGTTCCACGCGGGGAGGGGGCCCGATGACGATCCTCGGCGTCGCGCTCCTCGCGCTCTGCACCTTGATCGGCGTGTTCCTCGGCGACCTGCTCGGGATCCTGCTCGACGTGAAGGCCAATGTCGGCGGTGTCGGCATCGCCATGATCCTGCTGATTGCCGCCCGCGTCTGGCTGCTGCGCCACGACCGGCTCGGCCACGCGACCAAGCTCGGGGTCGAGTTCTGGGCGAGCATGTATATCCCCATCGTCGTGGCCATGGCCGCGCAACAGAACGTCGTCGCTGCGGTGAGCGGGGGCCCGATCGTCATCATCGCGGCCGTTGGCAGCGTGACGCTGTGTTTTGCCGCCACGGCCCTGCTCGGCCGGATCGGCGGGCGTCCGGCGCGCGACGGCGCCGAGGTCGATCAGGCGGGCGCCATCATCGCCGGCGAGACCGGCGAGACGAACGCGACGACGAACGCACCCTTGCGGCCCTCCACGGCGACCCGGAGTTGAGCCCATGCTGCACATGCTGGAACACGTCTTCGTCGAGCAGAGCTTGGTCGCCGCCTTCGCGGTCATCGGCGGCCTGATTCTGGTGTCGAACTTCCTCGGGAAGCGCCTGACGCGCGGCCGGGTCCACGGTTCGGCCATCGCCATCGTGCTCGGACTCGTGCTCGCCTATTTCGGCGGTCTCGCCACCGGCGGGAAGCGCGGGCTGGCCGACATCCCGGCACTCGCCGGCATCGGCCTGATGGGCGGGGCGATGCTGCGCGACTTCGCCATCGTCGCCACCGCCTTCGAGGTCGACGTGATCGAAGCGCGTCGCGCGGGCCTCCTTGGCGTCGTGGCGCTAGCGCTCGGCACGGTGCTGCCCTTCCTCGTCGGCACCCTGACGGCGGTGGCCTTCGGCTATCACGACGCGGTGTCGATCACGACGATCGGCGCCGGCGCCATCACCTACATCGTCGGCCCGGTGACGGGTGCGGCGCTCGGCGCCGACTCGACCGTGATGGCGCTCTCGATCGCCACGGGCGTGACCAAGGCGGTGATGGTGATGGTGGGGACACCCCTGGTGGCGCGGCTGATCGGCCTCGACAACCCGCGCTCGGCGATGGCCTATGGCGGGCTGATGGGGACGGTCAGCGGTGTCGCCGGCGGGCTCGCGGCCACCGATCCGAAGCTCGTGCCCTATGGCGCGTTGACCGCGACCTTCCACACCGGCATCGGCTGCCTCGTCGGCCCGTCGCTGCTGTTCCTGATCGTGCGGGCAATCGTGGGGTGATGCGGATGGGGGAGGGTGGCGCGATGGACGGCATGGCCGAGGGACGCGGCCTCCTCTCCGACCAGATCCGCAACGCCCTGACGGACGAGATCGCCTCCGGTGTGCTCGCAGCGGGTATTGCGCTGGATGAGCAGGATCTCGCCGACCGCTTCGGCGCCTCTCGCACCCCGGTCCGCGAGGCCCTGCGCCAGCTCGCCTCCAGCGGTCTGGTCGAGATGCGCCCCCGCCGCGGCGTCGTCGTCACCCGCATGACGCCGGAGCGGATCATGGAGATGTTCGAGACGACCGCCGAGTTCGAGGCCCTGTGCGTGCGGCTCGCCACCTACCGGATGACGCCGCTCGAACTCAGCGCGCTGATGGACCTGCACGAGCAATCGGCCGAGCCGGTCGCGGCACAGGACTACGACACCTACGACGCGCTCAACCGCGCCTTCCACGAGGCCCTGTACCGCGCGACCCATAACGGCTTCATGGCCGAGCAGGCGCTCGCGATCCGCTCGCGCCTGTCGGCTTTCCGCCGGACGCAATTGCGCCAGGGCGAGCGCATCCTGCGCTCACGCACCGAGCATGGCGAGATCCTCCAGGCGATTGCGGAGGGCGATGGCGACGCTGCGGCGCGACGCATGCGGGCCCACATGCTCAACGCGGCGAGCGCACTCGGCCGCTATGTGGCCGACCACGCGAGCGACTGAGCGCCAGGACGTCTTCCGCCGCCTCCGGCCTGCGCGGTTTGCGCGCGGGCCGAAACAGTTGGTCCCGTCGCGCGTACCCCCATCGCTGCCGCATCGAAGCGGCAGGATGGGAGTCCTTCGGAATGGGTCACAAGCCGCTGAACCAACAGGTCATCGTGATCACCGGCGCGTCCAGCGGCATCGGTCTCGCGACAGCGCGCATGGCCGCGCGGCGCGGGGCCCGCGTCGTACTCGCCGCCCGCAGCAGGGATGTCCTGGCGGACATCGCCGCGGAATTCGGGACACGCGCCACCTACGTGGTCGCCGATGTCGGCCGGCGGGAGGATGTCCAGGCCATCGCCGACCACGCCGTCGCCACGTTCGGGGGCTTCGACACCTGGGTCAACGTCGCCGGCCTCACCGTCTACGGACCGCTTCGCAAGATCGCCCTCGAGGACCACGAGCGGTTGATCCAAACCAACCTCTGGGGGACGGTGCACGGCTCTCTGATCGCCGCCGAGCATCTGCGCGGCCGGGGTGGCGCTATCGTCAATGTCGGAAGCATCGCCTCCGACCTCGCCTTCCCGTTCCAGGGCCTCTACGCCACGTCGAAACACGCGGTGAAGGGCTTCACCGACACGCTCCGCATGGAACTGGTCGCGGAGGGCGCGCCGGTCTCGGTGACGCTGGTGAAGCCCGCCTCCATCGACACGCCGCTGCCGAACCGGGCCCGCAACTACATGGATCGCGAGCCGACGCTGCCGCCGCCGATCTATTCGCCCAACGAGGTGGCCAACGCGATCCTGCACGCGGCGGTCCATCCGCAGCGAGACATCATTGTGGGTGGCGGCGGCAAGCTCTTCGTCATGGGTAAGGAGTTCGCGCCGGGCGCCTATGACGAACTCGCGCCGGCCATCATCGCTCTGCAGAAGCGGGCGGAACCGCCGAGGAACCCGAAGGGCGCGTTGCACGCGCCGCAGGGGGCCGGCCGCGAGCGGGGCGACCCACCGGTCTACGTCATGCGCACCAGCGTCTACACCCGCGCGAGCCTGCACCCGCTCGCGACGGCCGGGATCGCCGCGGGCTTGGCAGCAACAGCAGCCCTCGTTCTGGGAGGGCAGCGCGCCCGGCGCCGACCCTGATCGTCGGAAGCCGGGAAGGCGTCCCGGCGTCAGGCTGCCTCCTGGCCGGCATAGCGGCGGCAATGCTGCAGGTATCCGACCTCGTGACGGCCGGCGAGTTCGACCACGCTGGACCAGAGCCAGGACGGCGCCCCCTCGTCCGCGCTCCCACAACGCGTGATCTCGGACCGCCAAGCCGCGCGCGTCTCGGCGTCCATCTGCCGCCCATGCGCCTTTCCGACGACATGGGCGAGGTAATGCGCCGCCCGGACCGCCTCCTCGCGGCCGAACTGATCGACGTCGAGCTTCAGATCCTGTGGCGCGAGTTCGCGCATCACGGCCGACTTGCCCAGCAGCCGAACCGGCATCATGCGTTCTCCCAGATTCGGCGACAGGGCCCGCGCGCCGGCCACCACCCGTTCGGCCGGCTCGGACGGCATCGCCACACCGGGAGCGGTCGGCGCGGCCGGCTCGACCGCCTCCTTCAGGTCCACCAGCGCGAGCCGGCGCTTGTTCCCGGACTCCGTGATGCCGACGAGCGCGGCATAGCGCAGGAAGCCGAGCGAACTGCAGCCCTTCATCCAGTAGGCCGCGTCGATCAGGCGTATCTCGGCCTCCTCGCTGCGCCCATTCAGGGCCAGCACCAGATGGCGCACCGCGTCTTCCTGGAAGAGCCCATCGAGGGCATCACGCTCCTCTGTATCGAGCTTCCAGAACTTGCGCCCGAGCGGAATCGCCGGCTCCACGCCCTTCAGGCGCTCGCGCGCGAGGTGCTTCCAATGACGCCCGAGGGCCCAGCGGCGGACCGAGCGCACCGCCTCCGGTTCGGAGGGCTGCCCGTTCGTCTCCTTCGGTCCCAGCCCCGCGGCGTAGCCCAGAAGCATTTCTTCCAGCATCCGTGCCGTCACCACACCGGGAAGGTCGGAGCCGCGCGCGGCACTGGCGAGCGACAGCCCCAGGCGCACGAGGTCATGCGTCGGGTTACCGATGACGGTCTGGTCGAGATCGCGGATCTGGATGTCGACGCGGCCGTCGGCATCGGCCAGGGGCCCGAGATTTCCGAGATGGCAATCACCGCAGATCCAGACCGGCGGTCCCTCCGGCAGGGTGCCGCGGGCGAGACCCTCGAGCCACTCGTAGAACTTCAGGGTATTGCCCCGGACATAGGCGTGGGCCGATTGGGCCATTTTGAGGGTGCGTTGCCGCTCCAGCACCAAAGCACGTTCCTCAGGACCATAGGCTCCGTTCGCGGGCATCAAACACCTTCATTCGATCGTTGGGCGCTCAGCGCCCGCTTCCGGCATCAACGCACTCACGGCGGTGAGCGGAGCGCGGCTCATCGTCTCCGCTGTGGATGACCGTGCCAGTTAAAACGTAACGGGAAGCCAAGCATCGGGGAGGCTGGCCGACGCGCTGGGGAAATGCAGTCTCGGCGGCATTCGACAGGGCGACGCCGGGTGAAACGCGGGTTTCAACGGCTGCGACATGGGTCGTTGGAAGAGTAACGCCCCGCCGCTAATGAAATGATCGGAACGCGCTGCCCGTGCGTTATCCCCGGCATCGACGCAGATTTGTGGGGCGCTCGGTCGGCGTCCATGCGAGACGGGCCAGACAGTATAGGAGCGGCGACCGAGCCGATGAACGAGGCGATGAACACGACCAGCACCCGATCCGGTTCCGAGAACAGGATTTCGACCGGCATATCGGGCTTGGACGAGGTTCTCGGCGGCGGCCTGACGCCGGATCGGCTCTACCTTCTGGAAGGTACGCCCGGCACCGGAAAGACGACACTCGCGCTGCAATTCCTGCTTGAAGGCGCGGCCCGGAAGGGACGCAGCCTCTACGTGACGCTGTCGGAGACGGCGGACGAGCTGCGCGCCGCGGCCCGGAGCCATGGCTGGTCGCTCGACGGTATCGAACTCTACGAGCTCGTCAACGAGATGGGTCTCGACCCCGACAGCGAGCAATCGATCCTGCACCCGTCCGAGATCGAACTCGGTGAAACGGTCAGGGAGGTCATGGCACGGGTCGAGAGTCTCAAGCCCGAGCGCGTGGTGTTCGACAGCCTCTCGGAGCTGCGCCTGCTGGCCCAGAACCCGCTGCGCTACCGGCGCCAGATCCTCGCGCTCAAGCAGTTCTTCGCCAAGCGCGCCTGCACCGTCCTGATGCTCGATGACCGCACCTCCGAGGCGGGCGATCTTCAGCTCCACAGTATCGCGCACGGGGTGATTTCCCTCGACCAGAACCCGCGGGAGTTCGGCGCGGAGCGCCGACGCCTGCGGATCGTGAAGATGCGCGGCATCAAGTTCCGGGGCGGCTACCACGATTTCGTGGTGGCGACCGGCGGCGTCCAGGTCTTCCCACGCCTCATTGCGGCCGAGCACCGCGCGAGCTTCGATTCGACGGCGCAATCCACGGGTTCGGACGAACTGGACCTGCTGCTGGGCGGCGGCCTCGTGCCCGGCACCAACACGCTCCTGCTCGGCCCCTCCGGTGTGGGCAAGACGACGACCGGATTGCGTTGCATGCTGGCCGCGCTCGAACGGGGCGAGACGGCGACGTACTACCTGTTCGACGAAGGGCTCGCGACGATGATCGCCCGGGCCACCATGCTCGGCATGGACCTGAGGCCGCATCTGGGAACCGGACGGTTGACCATCATGCAGATCGACCCGGCGGAGCTCTCGCCGGGAGAGTTCGCCTCGAACGTCCGACAGGCCGTCGAGGAACACGGCTCCACCTTCGTCGCCGTCGACAGCCTGAACGCCTACCTGCACGCGATGCCGGGCGAGGAGCACCTCATCCTGCAGATGCACGAACTCCTGAGCTACCTGAACCAGAAGGGTGTGACCACGCTCCTCGTGCTCGGGCAGCACGGTGTGATCGGCGAGGTTCGGACCGACATCGACCTGAGTTACCTCAGCGACTGCATCCTTCTGTTCCGGTTCTTCGAAGCGAGCGGCGAGATTCGCACGGCGCTGTCGGTGGTGAAGAGCCGCGTCAATCCGCATGAGCGGACGATCCGTGAGTTGAGGCTCTCGACCGATGGGCTTCGGGTCGGCGAGGCGCTGAGCGATTTCGAGGGTGTGCTCACCGGTCTGCCGGCCTATCGCGGGCGGGTCGCGATGCTGAAGGGGTCAAATGCGTCCGGGGACGGCGCTTGATGTCATCCACCGAGGAACGCGTCCTGATCCTGGCACCACGCGGGCGCGATGCCGCGGTGATCGAGGGGGTGCTGGACCGCTCCAGCATCCGGGCTAGGGTCTGCGCGAACGTCGCGGAGTGGCTGACGGGGCTGCGCGAGGGGGCGGGAACCGCGCTCGTGACCGAGGAGGCTTTGGCCGACGGCGACACGGCGGACGTGTTCGCTTGGCTCGATGCGCAACAACCCTGGTCGGACTTCCCCTTCATCGTACTGACGACGCGCCAAGCCGGCCGTCGAACCCAGAGCGCGGCAGAACTGCTGCGGCGGCTCGGCAACGTGGTTCTACTGGAACGCCCGATCAATGCCGAAACGCTGACCAGCGCCGTCGTCTCGTCCCTGCGTGCGCGCCGCCGCCAGTATCAAGCCCGGCAGCATCTGCTGGAACGGGAGCGTGCGCAGGAGCAACTCCGGCTGGCGAACGAGGAGTTGGAGCGGCGTGTCGCCGAGCGGACGCGGGAGGTCGAGACCGCCCACGAGACCCTCGCCTTTGCCCTCGATGCCGCCGGCATGAGTTCGTGGGACATCGACTACGTCGCCGGAACCCATCGCCGTTCGCCTCACTTCGATGCCGTCTTCGGCTATCCCGGCACAGAACGGTCGTGGGACCGTGAGACATTCCTGGCCCATCTCGTCGATGAAGACCGCGAGACGGCCGAGGAGGCGTTCGCGAATGTCCCCAAGACGGGCAGACTCGATCTCGAATGCCGCATCCGGCGCGCGGACGGAGCGGTGCGCTGGATTGCGATGCGCGGGCGGGTCAAATCCGGCGAGGCCGATTCGCCGGAGCGGATCGCCGGCATCCTGATGGACCGCACGGATCAGCACGTCACGGAGGAGGCGCTGCGCCAAGCCCAGAAGATGGAGGCGATCGGCCAGCTTACGGGCGGTGTGGCGCACGATTTCAACAACCTGCTCACCGTGATCGTCGGCGGCCTCGACATGATGCTGCGCCGCCCCGACCAACCCGACCGCGTGAAGCGGCTGGCCGAGGCGGCGATGGGCGCGGCGCGGCGCGGCGAGCAGCTCACCCAGCAGCTTCTCGCCTTCTCGCGCCGCCAGATGCTGCGGCCGCAGACGCTCAACCCGAACCGGCTGCTGCTGGACTTCCGGCCGCTCGCCGAGCGCGCGGCGACGGGCGCCGTCGAGCTGGCCTTCGATCTCGACCCGGCCCTCGACCCGATCCGCATCGATCCGGCCCAGTTCGAGTCGGCGGTGCTGAACCTGATCGTGAACGCGCGCGACGCCCTGGAGGGAAGGGCGGGCCACGCGCGCATCGCGGTCACGAGCGGCAATGTCCGGCTCGGCACGGCGGCGGTCGCGGACCGGGGCGTTCCGCCGGGCCCTTACGTCGTCATTTCGGTGACGGATACCGGCAGCGGCATCCCGCCCGACAAGCTTCAGCGTGTCTTCGAGCCGTTCTTCACCACCAAGGAGGTCGGTAAGGGCACCGGACTCGGGCTCAGCCAGGTCTACGGCTTCACCCGCAGCGCCAAGGGATTCGCGCAGATCGAATCGGAGGTCGGCGAAGGCACGACGGTCAGCCTGTACTTTCCGCGATCGACCGACCCGGCCGGCGAGGAAATCGGGCCCGGACCGGTCGGCGCCATCCCGCTGCGCCGAGCCGGGGAGGGCGAGACGGTGCTGCTGGTCGAGGACGACGAACAGGTGCTCGGAATGGCCGTCGAGAGCCTGGAGGAGCTTCGCTATCGGGTCATCGTCACCCGCAATGCGGCCGAAGCGCTGGAGCATCTGCACGGCGTCGAGCGGATCGACATCCTGTTCTCGGACGTCGTCATGCCCGGCGGGATGAACGGCTCGCAGCTCGCCGTCGAGGCGCGACGGGTGCGCCCGGACATCAGGATCCTGCTGACCTCGGGCTATGTGGCGAATCTCGACGAGGGGCAGGTGATCGGCCAGGGCGAGCTTCCAGTGCTCAACAAGCCCTACCGGCGTGACGAACTCGCCCGGTCGCTCCGCCTCGTGCTCGGCGGCGAAAGGGCCTGATGGCTCCCGGAGCGTCTCCCGGCTCGCCACACTGACCGACCGCCGGAACCTGTCAGCACCAGGCAGGACGACCGGTGGAGAAGCCTGGCGAGGCTCAACTTCGTCGGCGCGTCCTCAGTGTCTCTCACAGAACTCCCGCTGCGCCGCCGTGCCCAGGACCGGGGCGACCCGTGATCGGGAGTTTTGTGAGGCACTCTTACTGGCTGAGATCGATGACCTTGCGCTTGTTCGATGGGGATCGATCCCGTGGCTTCGCGGCATCGCGGCCCAGCCACTCGGGCGAGTCCTGGTAGCTGGCATTCGGCGGTGTCGTACGATCGAGCTTTTCGCGCTCCGCCTGGGCCGGACTTTCGATCTGCGGGATGGGGGCCGATTGCGGATACTGCGCTGACGGTCCGCGAAGCTGGAAGCCGTCGATGCAACGCCGGAGCGCGATCGGATCCGTAATGAACGTACACTCGTTCACATTCGTGATCGGCTGGGCCATCACCGCCCCGGATTGAACCGAGAGCATGACGGCGAAAATGACCGACATCCGTCGCATCGATAGCCTCCTGATCCGCTACGCCAATCCGGCTGAGCCGGTCATGCTCAGCGTGACAGCGCCGGCGCAACTTGTCGGATCTCGACCTCGCTCGGCTCGGCCGGCCGCGGCCGCTTGACCTGCGTCTGCGGCGATGCGGTGCTGGGAGAAGCAGCCGAAGCACGCCCCGATCCGGCCGATCCGGCGGGAAGTGCCGCCGCTGCCGTGCTCGCACCCTTTCCATCGATGCGTCCCAGCCGAACCTTGACGCCGCGAACGGACTTGGCTGCGGCGTCGTAATCGCACTCGTAGGTAATGCGAACCCACTGACCCTGCGGATTGAGGAAGCGTACCGAGTCACCGCGAAACTTGACGACGGTGTCCGCGCCAGCCGGCGGCTCGGCCTCCTGGAAGATGGTTCCGGTCGGCCGGTTCATCCACTCGAAATCCGTCGGCGCCTGCCGCTCGATCCCCGGCACGCAGGCCTGCACGGCCGCGGGGATGGCCTGCCGGGCACAGTTGGCGTCGCATCCCGCTTTGGCGGCCTCGTTCGGACCCGGCTTTGCGTCCTGGGCGGTCGCGGCGGAAATGCAGAGCCCAGCTAAGCCGATACCCGCCAGCGCGCGAGGAACCACCGTCAGGGGGAAGGCCCGGCGCGCCACCAGTCCAGCCACGATCCGAATCATCCGTCGAACTCTCCAATATCCACCCAGGCGCGGTGGCACCCATACGGCACCTCTTTCAAGATGCGGGCGGAAGACATAGCGGGGTTTTGCGGCGTCAACCACTATCCATCAGCCGCGGCGCGGCCGTTTCCCGGCATGGAGCTGATCATTTCCAAAGTCCGTTGCCGAAATGTGAAGGCGCGGCACCGATCGAGGCATCACACAAGAGACATGGAGGGACACCATCGGCAATCGCTTATCGAAAGCGACCCGATGGGTCGATAAACGGATGACGCGACGAAGTACAACAGGCGACGATTAAATCATTTCTCATGCACCTTGCGCGCACGCCTCACATCGGGGCCTCAACGCGCCACGTCCGACGTCGGCGAGAACTGGCACACGCGCGCGAGCAGCGCCACCAGTTCGGGCTGTCGCGAGGTTCCGGTCTTGGCGAAGATCGAGGCCAGTTGGGTGCGGAGCGTCGCGATACTGACGTTGCGGCTCTGCGCGATGGTCGCCAACGGAACGCCGCGACTGAGTTCGGCAGCCAGACGCCCCTCGGCCACGGTAAGGCCGAAAATCTTTTCCAGCGCCGGGGCGCACACCTGCGACCGGACCGAAAGGTCGATCAGAATGAGCAGGCGATGGGCTTCTCCCATGGCCGTTATATCCATCGCTTGAAACACCAGACGCTGGTCGCTGCGCGGGCGCTCCAGTTCCACCGTGCCGAACGGCTCTGTCAGCGCATTGTTGATCATCCGGGCCGTGAACGGCTCGACGGTTGCGGCGGCCACGTCGTGATTACCATCGACAACAATCTGACGCGCCAGAACATTACAATCGATCGTCTTTGCGCGAATACTAATCAAAACGGCAGCAGATCCGACTTTATCGAGAACGTTGAGCAATGCATATTTATCAGGCATCGTTATCGGCTTTGTTCTTTTGCGTCAGTATGCGAATCTGAAACCAACGTTATTCTTCGTACGGCCGCATCCTGAATCTACAGTGAGCGTCGTCCGAGGCATTAACGATATATATCAGGTGAAGCTTTCGCGCCAACACCGGACTCTACGCATTCAGTGCCGTTTCTCACAGCGGCAAACTACGCATGAATCAACCTCACATGAGCGAAGATTGAAGCGCAAAAACGACCCCGCCAGATTGTCGTGGAGTTATTGCACAAAAGCAGGATTGATCGCGATAGATTGAGCGCAACCAATTTCGAGCTGAGGCCAGCAAGACCGAAGCAATTTCGGGAAATCGAGGCCAGGCCTCGGAGCGGTATTAGCAGATTTTGCTGCGAAAATTTTCTTCAGGTCGCTGGATCGCCAAACAAAATAGCCAAATCTAGGGCGAAAATTATATTGAATACTTTGATATTGACGGTGTGATAT
Organism: Methylorubrum sp. Q1; assembly: GCF_004683995.1. Lineage (NCBI taxonomy): Bacteria > Pseudomonadati > Pseudomonadota > Alphaproteobacteria > Hyphomicrobiales > Methylobacteriaceae > Methylorubrum > Methylorubrum sp. Q1. The sequence continues at coordinate 27,695 of NZ_SRHQ01000026.1, forward strand.
CGCTGCCCCTCCAGGACACAAATTAAGGTAAACGATCCGTTTCCATCCGAAACCGCAATTTATCCTTCAAATGAATGATGCGGCTCCCCCTGTCCTCCCGTATTTAACTCCTCGTTAACAACAGCACGAAGCAGCCACCCCACCCGGCAGACTGGTCAACAGTCGGTAAAGACCGGGCAAGCGGCTGCGGGATGACAGAATTCGGCACGCAGGGGATCAATCATGAAGCACTTCACCATCGCCACCATTAGCACCCTCGCCCTTCTCGTTGGCGCTCCTGTTCTCGCCGCCAGCCTGAACGATGCGACGACTCTGCAAAGCGGAAACTCGAACAATCTCGATCTGACCCAGACCGGCACCAGTGGCACCGCTTCGATTGACCAGCTGGGCAACAATAACGGCGACACGGCTTTGGGCGCCACGAGCACGCAGTCCGGCCGTAACAACAGTGTCGAGATCCTGCAGGACGGCAACCGGAACTCGTTCGTCACCAGCCAGGATGGCGGCAACGGCAACGTCATCGACCTGACGCAGCGCAACCGTAACAACTACGCCAACATCGGGCAGGTCGGCGGCAGCAACGCCACCACGACGGTCGAGCAGAGCGCCGGTCGCGGCGGCATCGCTGCGCACGAGGCCGAGGCGAAGCAGACCGACGTTCGTAACTCGCAGATCGATATCCGGCAGATCGGCTCCGTCCAGTCCGCCTATGCGTGGCAGGCCGACGATACCCGCGGCAACTCGAATATCTTCATCGATCAATCGATCGCATACAACGAGGCCCTCGCCGGCCAGTCGAACGTTGCCGGTTCCACCGTGGACATCGGTCAGGTCGGCTTCGGCAACAACGCCGTCGTCGGTCAGGAAGGCTCGCGGAACACGACGGGTACCATCAAGCAGTCGGGCTTCGTTCAGGTCGCGGCCGTCGCACAGAGCGGCAACGTGAACTCGTCGGCGCAAATCTCGCAGATCGGCTTCTCGAACTTCGCCAACGCTCAGCAGACGAACTCGACGGGAAGCGACATTTTCGTGAGCCAGTTCAGCGATAACAACGTGCTGTTTGCGAATCAGAGCAATTCGAATGCTGCGCTGATCGAGGCAACGCAGTTCGGGTCGGGTAACAACGCGCTGATCACGCAGACGAATTCGAACAACTCCGGCATCTATCTCTATCAGGCCGGAAACACGAACTTTGCGACCCTCGAGCAGCTCAATTCGGCTGCCAGCACGATCACCGGATTCCAGAGCGGAAGCTCGAACGTCCTGATCGCCTCTCAGCTCAACAGCGCGAGCAGCACGGTCCTGAGCTCGCAGCTCGGCAATGCAAACGTGGCGACCATTACGCAGGGCCGTCGCTAATCTCCGATACACATCATGAGACGTGGCCACCCTTCAAACCGGGCGGCCACGCCTTCAAGTCAAACATAGCCATCGACCTGTGTTCATCAGGCCGGTGGCTGTTCTCTTTCGAACGTCACGACAGCTCGTCGACCAGAAGGCGTTCTTCGCGAAGCGGAACGCGGATAAGGCTCCCACGGATCGGGTGACGTCATCACCCGCGGGGACGCCGTATCCAGCGCTCGTCGGCCTACGATCCGTCATAGATGGCGTGCGAGCGTTCACGTTTCATATCGAGGCGCGGAATGACCATGCCCGGCGACATCTCACCCCTGCCGATCGTGTGCGTGATGTCCGAGCACCGCCAAGGCTCGCAGCTGCGGGTCGAGGCGGAGATCCGCTCGAACCGGCCGCAATCCGGCCGCTACCGTCTCTTGGTGATGAAGCAGGGTCCATCCGGCAGCGCGCAGGTCAGCCAGCAGTCGGAATTCTCCCTTGTGCCGGGCTCCGCCGTACGGGTTGAGGGACTGAGCTTCTCCCTGGAGCCATACGGGCGCTATCGCGCCCGACTCTCCGTTCGTGCTGGAGACGCCGAATATGCCTGTGAGCGCGAGGGGCCGGATGGATCCGGCTCGCTGTAGCGGCCCTCTGCGACCGTGCGGCTGATCGCGTTTTCATCACCCGAGCCGACGTTTCGGCGGAGCTGCGACGGGACCGGTGACCGGCGCGGCTCTGTGGCGCGCGGGTCACGCCGAACCGCCGGAAAGCCCCGGGGCCGGGGCATGGGCCGGTTCCGCGTTGACTTCAATTTACGCGTACCACAATACAAATCAAACGAAAGGACCGTCCCGCCTCCTCATAATGCGTTCTTAATCCACTTCATTATCGCAAAATTAAAACTCAATGTGCTCTCTGATTGGTGTAAAATCACCAATGGATCGCAAGATAGCAATGGACGGAACGGCAAGATGAGCGGCTCAACCCAGAGAATCACGCACCGCTCGGCAGTCGTTTGTCTTACGGCTCTGGGCGTTCTGTTGTCCTTCCCCACGGTCTCGTCGGCTCAGCAGTCGAACGCTGCTTCAGTGCCTGCCGGCCAGTCGATCCCAACCGAGGTGGCGGTCGAGTACGCGACGATCGGTTCGACCGCTCTTCCGATTCGGATCCTGGGTCTCAACGGTGGCGTATCCGGAGCCAACGGCCAGACCGCGTCCAATCAGCAGGTCGGCAACGCCAACCGGACGGACATCCGTCAGAGCGGCGGCGGGAACGCGGCAGCGGTTCAGATTTTCGGCGACGGCAACACGGCAGCGATCACGCAGCAGGGCCTTAACAACACCGGACAGGGTGCCCTGACCGGATCGAGCATCCGCTTCGATCTCCAGCAGAGCGGGCTCGGCAATAGTGCCAATCTGAGTGTCAACGCGCCCACGGGCGCGAACCTCACCGCTGGCGCGAACGTCCAGGTCCGGCAGGACGGCAATGGCAATAGTCTGACAGGCTCTGTCCCGGGCGCGGCCGAGGTCGTTGTCAATCAAATCGGCAATGGCCTTTCGGCCGATGTGAGCCAAGTCGGTGCCGCCAAGAGCATCAACGTCCTGCAAGTCCGCACCCGCTGAGGCGGGAATGCAGGCAGCTTGAGAAAGTGAGACCCCACCATGAAAACATCTTTCCTGGCGGCAAGTGCTCTGCTGGCGCTCTCGGCAGGTCCGGTTCTGGCGGGCAATCTGATCCATCAGCCGATCAACCCGGCCTTTGGCGGGAGCCCGCTCAACGGAGGCTGGCTGCAGAGCGAAGCCAACGCTCAAAACATTCCACAAGCCCGTGAGCAGCGCCTGAACCAGATCTTCTCCAGCCAGACCGGCCGTGCCGGGCAAACGCTGACCCAGGGGCAGATCTTTGCCCAGCAGTTGCAGTCACAGCTCTTCAGCTCACTGGCCAATCAGATCACGCGGGCGATCTTCGGCGAAAATGCCCAGCCGAACGGAACCTTCGAGTTCCAGGGCACGACGATCAATTTTGCACGCGAAGGGGCGAATGTCCGCATCGTCATTTTCGATGGCACGACGACCAGTACCGTCGTCGTACCATCGGGTCCTTGAACACCGCTGAGACCGAGTTCGCCGAGTCTGCAAAAGCGTCAGGATCAACTCGGACGCAATAGATGCGGTGTTCGCGCCACGATAATCCGAAGGTTGCGACAAGCAGCCCGGTCATGGTTGGGATTCTTGATCCTTATGTGGGCTGAAAAACTCTCGATCCGACGTCTTGCCGTCGGTGGTCTTGTGAGCGCCGCGCTCGGCTTGGGCGGCTGCGTCCCCGTCGGCGGGCGCGAGCCGCTCAACGAGGCACCGACCATCACCGAGACGTCGCCGACCGGGCTCGACCTCGCTCTGCTGCCGCCGCCGGTGAAAGCGGTCGATCTGGCAGTCTACAGCTTTCCGGATCTGACCGGGCAGAACAAGCCCAGCGACAACTTCGCGGAGTTCTCCCGTGCCGTCACACAGGGCGGCGCGGCCTTCCTCGTCGATGCCCTGCGTCGCACCGGCAGCGGACGCTGGTTCCGGGTGGTGGAGCGCGGAAGCCTCGCTAACATTCTCCAGGAACGGCAGCTCATCCGCGCCACCCGCCAGGAATTCGATCAGGACCAGGCCAAGCCGCTTCCGCCGATCCGCTTCGCCGGCCTGCTGGTCGAGGGTGGCATCCTCGCCTACGACGCGAACTTCGTCACGGGTGGAATCGGGGCTCGCTATCTCGGGATCGGCGGCGATATCCGCTATCGGCGCGACGTCGTGACGGTCGGCATGCGCATCGTCTCCGTCCAGTCGGGCGAAGTGCTCACGAGCGTCACGACCACGAAGACGATCTACTCGATCGGGCTTGCGACCAACACGTTCCGCTACGTCGCGGTCAACAAGCTGTTCGAGTTCGATGCCGGCGTGACGCGCAACGAGCCGACGCAATTCGCCGTGCGCGAATCCATCGAGTTGGCCGTCTACTCGACCCTGATGGAAGGCGTGCGAAAGGGATTGTGGAAGTTCCGCGATCAGGACGTCGGGCAGCGCCTGCTTCAGCAATATATCGAGCGCGACAAGCCGCTTCCTGCCGCGAGCGCGAGCGTCGAAGTCGTTCCGGAAGCCGTCGTGGTCGCGAAGAACTGAGACGATGTGTGACAGGCATCCCTGGCGGGGGCTGGCACTGGTCGCAGCCGTCGTGTTCACGTCGCAGGCGCAGGCCGATGCCCGTGGCCGCCTGCCGATTCTGGATTTGACGGCCACAGTGCAGGTCACGGCCGCGATCGAACCGCCGCTCACGGTCACCGTTGCGATCGTCCAGAAGATCGCGCCGGAGTTGCCGGTTTCAGCGATCTCGACCCTCGTTGCCCAGGCCGCCCTCAGCGCCGGCGTTCCTTCCGATTTCCTCCTGCGGCTGCTTAAGCGGGAAAGTGGGTTGAACCCGATGGCCGTGAGCCCGAAGGGCGCACTCGGCATCGCGCAATTCATGCCGGCGACGGCGGCCGAGCGTGGTCTCGGCGATCCCTTCGATCCGGTTCAGGCGATCCCCAAAGCGGCCGAATTGCTGCGCGATCTCCGGCTGCGATACGGAAATTGGGCCTTGGCGGCGGCTGCCTACAATGCCGGCCCCGGTCGGGTCGACGCGTGGCTGAGCGGCCGCCTCGACCTTCCAAAGGAGACCGTGGACTACGTTGCCAACGTCACCGGCGTGAACACGCCGGCTTGGACGGAGGCGTATCGTCCGTCCGGGACCGGCTGGCCGCTCCGGATCGCGTCCTTCGCGGCACCGCTGTCCCCGTTCGGCTCAGCAGCCGATTTGGCCGCGATCCGGATATCGAGTCGCCAGGAGGCATCGGCCGAGGGGAAGAACGCGATGGGATCAGCCGGCGGCTCGATCGCACCGCTCTCGACGGCTCAGCTCCGCGCCGCGGCCGGCGGTGTTCTGCGATCGTCGGGCGGAGCAAGTGGCCCCTGTGCCGCCCTGCTCAGCTCCGGCGCGCAATGTTTGAACTACAGCCGGTATTGATCGGCCGCCCGTGCCCTGCCGCACGGCGCCGCCGTGGGAAGAGCCGCGAGCGATCCGCTCGCGGCGAGGAGCTGGGTATCAGCGGCCCTGCCTGACAATGATCTGGTTGAACGATCCGGACTGCGCGATGACCGCCGCGTTCGAGTTGCCGCTCTGCATCACGCGGATGAGGTTGCCCGTGCCGGTCTGCGTCGCGTCGATGCGATTGTACTGGCCATCCTGCACGCCGTAGAAGGCGTTGCCCTGCACGCCGCTTCCGGTCGAAGCGTCGAGGCTTGCCGAGACGCGATTCATGGTGTTGCGCAGGGCACCGTTCTCAATGTCCTGCATCGTCGTGTCGGATCGCGCCATCAGGGCCGACATGTCCTGCGCTTGCGCGGATCCCGTGATCTGCATCACGGCAGCGCAAAGGGCGATGGTCGCAACGATTTTACGCATTGAAAACGGTCCTCACGTTCGGCTGAGGATCCCGTCGTCGCGTTAAGAAACGCTGAATTCGCACCGCCCCGCCCACAACCAGCAGTCGCCGCAAGTCTATGCGCAAAATCCATTTGCGCCGTCATCCTCGCCGCGAAACCTAATGAGAGCTGCAATTCGGACCTAAACCCGGTAAATTCGGGTTATGAAAATTGAAAAAATTTAGATAACGATAGCAAATTCACAAGCACATCAAAGAATAAAACAGACACATTCGCAGCAGCGGCGGCGTTGCAACCATTAAACTTATTTACCTATGCCGGACGCGCGGCTGAAGCCAAGTTCAGCGCTGTCCGGTACGCGTGCCTGCGAGAAGCGAAGGCTACCGCGATCCGCCCGGCCCCGGCGGTCTAAGGTCAGCTCTCAACAGGCGATAGGAAGCCGAGGGACGCGAATTGCGGAGGCTTGAGCGGGTCCGCAGCGGTAACCTTTCGGTAAACAAACATCCTTAACAGAATTCTCGAATGGCCGACTGGATGTGGTTCGGGCGGTTGTTGCCGCTTCGCTTCGTGTTCAGCGGTGCGCTTCTCAGGGAAGCATGCCTGGCGGGCGGCGAAGTCTCGACGACGCCGATCGTTTTCGGACCGGCGCTCTCATGGATCACCGGTCGAGGTCTGCCGACCGTATCGTTGGAAAGCCATTGCCATGCCGGAGACGATCGAAACGCGCAAAGGGGCAACCGGTAAGCCGATCGCGCAACCCTCGCCCGTCGAGATGCTGAAGCAGGCCGTCGCCGGTGGCCCGAAAGCCGGTGCAAATGCGACGCCGCCCGCAGCCGCGCCGACGCGGAAGTCGTTTCACCTCGGAGCCAACGGTCGGCTTGCCGCAGCAAGCGTGGCCGCCTTGGTTGGCGGCGTGTGCCTCGGCTTGTTGGCGACCCCTCAAGAACGATCCGGCACGGTGCTTGCTCAGATCCAGACCGAGCTGTCGGCCGGGCGCTCGGAAGCGGCCAGGTTCGCACAGGAGATCGACCGGCTCGCCCGTACGGTGACCGCCCTGCGCGAGGCCAGCGACGTTGCTCGCAGTGAGACCAAGGCGCTCGGCCACACCGTGACGGATCGGCTCGGCCGCACCGAGCAAGCACTCGATAAGCGACTGGCGAACCTGTCCGAGACGATGGCCCGGGTCGAACGCGATCAGGCTGAGCGCATGACGAGCGCGATCGCGCAGTGGGAGAAGAAGCTGCAACCGGTTGCCGCCGCCGCTCCCGCCAAATCCGAGCCGAAGTCCGAGGCGCGCGCGCCGGAGCCGACACAGACCGGAAGTCTTCCCGACAAACTGAAGACCAACACCCTCGAAGGCTGGGCGCTGCGCGATGTCTACGACGGCGTCGCGATCCTTGAAGACCGCCGCCGTCAGCTCGTTGAAGTGGGACGGGGAGATGCGGTACCCGGCATCGGCCGAGTCGAGGCGATCGAGCGCCGGGGTCGGCAGTGGGTCGTGGTCACCCGCCAGGGGGTCATCACACCCCAAGCCTGGTAGCGTCGATTCGGGGAGCGGACGGGCCGTCAGTTCACCGGTAGAATGTCGACCCGCTTGAGAGCACCAAGCGTCGTGCCCGGCACGGCGGGTACCAACTCAGCCAGCATGGTCGCCCGCTCAATCCGCATCCGGCCGCGCGCGCGTGCCTCCTCCTGAGCCGTCGGCGTCGGGCGGAGGACCATGGCGAGAAGCGCTTCGCCTTCGCCCTGCTCGGTCAGATACTTCCCATCGAAGACTGGCATGACCCGCTCCCACCCTCGGTGAGGGCACGCGGTCTACGAGCGAAAGCTCGACCGTGTGTGGAGAACTAACAAAACTGGGATAAGTTCCGCCAGTTCTTCAATCTTCACCGCGCCTTCATATTTGCGGCGCAACAGACCTTACTGCGGTGCAAAGCCGCACACCAGCTCGACAATAGTCGTACAACTCAGGTTTGCGGCAGCGCCAAAAGATTTGCCGGAATGCCACGAAAACCCGTTTCGACTTTGTAGAGGTGACCCGCCATCGGCTCGAGCGTCGGATCGCGACCGCGAAGACAGGTCGTGACATAGAGCGTCGAGAGGTCGTCACCGCCGAAAGCGCATTTCGTGACGAGCGATGTCGGCATCGGCACGACGTACGCGACGCGGCCGTCCGGGTCGAAACGGGTGATGCGGCCCGCACCATAATGGCAGATCCAGAGGTGACCCTCGGCATCGAGCGTCAGACCGTCCGGCTTGCCCCAGCTCTCTTCGAAACGGATCAGCGGCCGCGCTTCGCCGATCCGCCCGTCATCGAGAGGGTGAACCTGCACAATGCCGTTCGCGGTATCGATCGTGTAGACACGCCGGCCGTCAGGGCTGACGACCGGACCATTGGTCACGGCGGCACGGCTGCCGAATGTCTCGACCCGCGCTCCATCCCAACGGTGGAAGCCACCGGTCTGCGCCTTCTCCTCGTCGTCCATGCTTCCGAAATAGAGCCAGCCATCCGGCCCGGCATTGCCGCTGTTGAGCCGATTGCCCGCAGGGTAATCGTCCGGATCGACGAGTGGCGTACGTGATCCGTCCGAGAGCCGCAGGGCGGCGACACCGGACTTGAACCCCGCGACGACGCGATCAGGATCAGGCGTCAGAACGGCGAAGCCGATCTTCTCGTCGAGCGGAAGCCGCACGGCCTCGCCCGTAGCAGGCCAATGCTGCCAGATCGCCGGGTTCTCGATATCGACCCACAGCAGTGACCCGTCACGGGCATCCCAGACGACCTCCTCACCGAGGGTGCAGCCGCAGGCGACCGCGACGCGCGGCGTATGGGGATGAACGGGTGGGGTCATCGAGGCTCCGGCACGCTGAAGGGTGGCGCTTTCACTGTCTCTCATGAAACTGCCGCCGCGCTGTCATCGCCGGAGCGAGAACGGTCAGAGACCGGGAGTTTTGTGAGGCACGCTAAACCCCGCCTCGATCAACGCGCTGCGCCCGCGCTTTTTCCTTCATCGGAGGCGACACGGTTCGAAACCTGCGGTCCTACCGGGTCGCCTCCGCGACGAACTCGGCATTGATGGCAAAAGCGGCCATCGCGCCTTCCGCGGCGGCCACGACGGCGAATTGCACGCGGCGCGACGCATCACCGGCGACGTAGAGTCCGGGCACGTTGGTCTTCTCGTACTCGCGGGTCGGAACCACGCTGCGGGTCTCGTCGAGTTCGCAGCCGAGTTGAGTGATGAGCGGGGAGGGACTGCAGGCGAACGGCATCAGGAAGAGCGCCGTGCAGGCCGTCTGGCTTCCGTCGCGGAAGCGGAGGCAGGTGGGCCGCGATCCGTCCCCTTCCAGCCGTTCGATCTCCGCCTCGATCACCCGCACGCCGTTGCGGGCGAGCCGATCACGGTCCTTGTCGGACAGTTCGCCGTCGTGACCACTCGTGCAGAGGGTGACGTCCTGGCTCCAGCCGGTCAGTTCCAGCGCGAGCCCGCAGCCGCCATGCCCACGCCCGTAGACGACGAGTGGGCGGTCGCGAACCTCGAAGCCGTCGCAATAGGGGCAGGAATGCACGCCCGTGCCCCAATAGGTGTCGAAGCCTTCGATTTCGGGGATGTCCTGCGCCAGGCCCGTCGCAAGGATCAGGCGGCGCGCCCGCTCAACAGTGCCGTCGGCCTGGATGATGGTGAAGCCGTCGGCGTCACGCGCAGCTTCCGTCACCGAAACATCACGGCACTCGACAGTCTCGTAGCGGTCGAGGTCGGCCCGGCCCTGTGCGCGCAGATCGAAGGGCGGGGTGCCATCACGGGTAAACAGGCCCCAGGTGCGGGGCGTCGCAGCGTTGCGCGGCTGGCTCGCATCGCAGAGAAGAACCTTGCGACGAGCCCGGCCGAGGATCAGGGCGGCGTTGAGGCCGGCCGGGCCGCCGCCCACGATGATGACGTCATGCATGCTGATCTCCCGGCGAACCCGCCGGGAATCAAGCCTCGTGATCGCAAAAGAGTTTCCGGAAAAGGGCGACGCTCAGGCGGCGCTCTTCACCGGCACGCCCTTCTCGGAGAGGAACTGCTGCAGCTCACCCGACTGGAACATCTCGCGGGCGATATCGCAGCCGCCGACGAATTCGCCCTTCACGTAGATCTGCGGGATCGTCGGCCAGTTCGAGAAGGCCTTGATGCCCTCGCGCACCGCCATGTCGTCGAGGACGTTGACGCCCTTGAACGGCACGCCGAGGTAATTGAGGATCTGAACGACCTGACCCGAGAAGCCGCACATCGGGAATTGCGGCGTGCCCTTCATGAAAACGACCACGTCCTGCGAATCGATCTCGTTCTTGATGGTGGTGTTGGCGTCGGTCATCGCACGGTCCTCGTTGTCTCTTCGTCTCGGTCAGGTGTGAAATCAGACCTGGCCGCCTGATTTCAAGGTCGTCTCAATCCTGCGGGACGCCCGTGGTGAGCGCAAGGGCGTGGAGCACGCCCCCCATCCGTCCCTGGAGCGCGCCGTAGACCATCTGATGCTGGGCGACACGGGTCTTGCCCTTGAAGGCGGAGGAGATGACGGTCGCCGCGTAGTGGTCGCCGTCGCCCGCCAGATCCTTGATCTCGACGTGCGCGTCGGGCAGCGCCTCGCGGATCATCGACTCGATCTCGCGCGCATCCATCGGCATGGGGGCTCTCCGCTCGCTTTCGTCTCGTTACGCCGCAGGTGCGGCCGGCTGGCTCGCCATATAGGCGGGGAACCAGCCTTCATGCGCGGCCTTCAGTTCGGCCACGGATATGGTCTCTTCGCCCGGCAGCACCAAGCTGTCGCCCGCGACGATGCCGACGGTCGAGGCGTCGATGCCCTGCGCCGAGGCGCTGTAGAGAAGGTCGGATGCCGCTTCCGCCGGCACGGCGATCAGGTAACGACCCTGATCCTCGCCGAACAGGTAGGCATGGACCGGCACGCCCTCCGGCGCCGCCGGCAGAGCCGCGCCAAGGCCGCCGGCCATCGCCATCTCGGCCAAAGCCACGGCGAGGCCGCCGTCGGAGAGGTCGTGCACCGTGTCGGCGATACCGGAGACGATGAGGCTGCGCACGAAGTCGCCGTTGCGGCGCTCGATCGCCAGGTTGACCGGTGGCGGCGCCCCCTCTTCGCGGCCGGCGATCTCGGACAGGTACAGCGACTGGCCGAGCCAGCCCTCGGTGCGCCCGATCAGCACCAGCACATCGCCCTCACGCTTGAGCGCGACCGTGGCGTGGCACTCGACATCGTCGATGACGCCGACGCCACCGATGGTCGGGGTCGGAAGGATGCCGACGCCGTTGGTCTCGTTGTAGAGCGAGACGTTGCCGGACACGACGGGGAAGTCGAGGGCGAGGCAGGCCTCGCCGATGCCCTTCAGGCAGCCGACGAGCTGGCCCATCACCTCGGGCTTCTCCGGATTGCCGAAGTTGAGGTTGTCGGTGATCGCAAGCGGGCGCGCGCCGACGGCCGTGATGTTGCGCCACGCTTCCGCAACCGCTTGGCGTCCGCCCTCGACCGGATCGGCCTCGCAGTAGCGCGGCGTCACATCGGTGGAAATCGCGAGACCCTTCGGCCCGTCCTCGACCCGGACGATGGCGGCGTCGCCGCCGGGCTTCTGCACGGTGTTGCCGAGAATGAAGTGGTCGTACTGCTCGTAGACCCAGCGCTTCGAGGCGAGTTCTGGCGAGCCGACCAGACGCTTGAGCGCCTCCGCGTTCGGCACGCTCGCCTCGACGCTTGCCGCAGCGATCACCGGCTGGTGCGTGTTGGCGATGTGCGGGCGGTCGTAGAGCGGGGCCTCGTCGCCGAGTTCCTTGATCGGCAGGTCGGCGACGGTCTCGCCGTGATGCTTGATGACGAAGCGCAGCGTATCGGTGGTGTGGCCGATGACCGCGAAGTCGAGGCCCCATTTCACGAAAATGGCCTGCGCCTCGGCTTCCATGCCGGGCTTGAGCACCATGAGCATCCGCTCCTGGCTCTCCGAAAGCATCATCTCGTAGGGGGTCATGCCCTCTTCGCGGGTCGGCACCTTTTCGAGATGCAGCTCCACGCCGAGATCGCCCTTGGCGCCCATCTCGACCGCCGAGCAGGTGAGACCGGCCGCGCCCATGTCCTGAATCGCGATGACGGCGCCCGAGGCCATCAGTTCCAGGCAGGCTTCGAGCAGGAGCTTCTCGGCGAAGGGGTCGCCGACCTGGACGGTCGGGCGCTTCGACTCGCTCGACTCGTCGAATTCCGCCGAGGCCATGGTGGCGCCGTGGATGCCGTCGCGGCCGGTCTTCGAGCCGAGATAAACGATCGGGTTTCCGACGCCGGTGGCGGCCGCGTAGAAGATCGCGTCGGTGCGGGCGAGGCCCACCGCCATGGCGTTGACGAGGATGTTGCCGTCGTAGCGCCGATGGAAGCCGACGAGGCCGCCCACCGTCGGCACGCCGAAGGAATTGCCGTAGCCGCCCACGCCCGCGACGACACCCGAGACGAGGTGGCGGGTGCGCGGATGGTCGGGCGAACCGAAGCGGAGTGCGTTGAGCGCCGCGATCGGCCGCGCGCCCATGGTGAACACGTCGCGCAGGATGCCGCCGACGCCGGTCGCCGCGCCCTGGTAGGGCTCGATGAAGCTCGGGTGGTTGTGGCTCTCCATCTTGAAGACACAGGCGAGGCCGTCGCCGATATCGATCACGCCGGCATTCTCGCCGGGCCCCTGGATCACGTGCGGACCGGTGATCGGCAAGCCGCGCAGGTGCTTGCGCGAGGACTTGTACGAGCAGTGCTCGTTCCACATCGCCGAGACGATGCCGAGTTCGGTCAGCGTCGGCTCGCGGCCGACGAGGGCGCGGAAGCGCTCGTACTCGTCGGGTGTCAGGCCGTGCTGGCGCACCAGCTCGGGTGTGATCGGAACATCGTTGCGAAACATCCGAAGGCCCTGTCCCAAACCGTTGCCGCAGATCGATCCGATCCCTCAACCGGAACCGGCCGACGGCGAGCCGAACGGGCTCGCTGCGGCGGAAATGACTTTGCGCATCGCTCTAGAGCGGATCAGGACCGGCTGCAAAGGGCGTGCGCAGCCGTGGTCGGATTGCGTACAAGCCGGCTGTGCCTTTTCCCTACGTAAATTCGGCGCTGGCCGTGGCAGGCCGCTGCGTTCGGCACCGCTCCACCGCCGCATGGACGGGCTCCGGCCCGGCGACGAAGGCGACGTAATCGAAGGCCTTCGGCTCCCGGCTCGACATCAGGAGCTGGAAATGCATGCGGAACAGGTTCCAGCGCCGCCGCGCCACGAGCGCCGGCTCGATCAGATCCTCGATCTCGACGCGCATCAATGCGAAGCGGCCGGGGGGCGGCGCGGGCAGGCCGGAGGCGCTGAGCGGGTCGCGCAAGTGAATCGAGAGCCAGTCCCAGCTCGCTCGGATGTCGAGCCAGCCGATCGCCGTGTCGCGGCCGATCCGTCCGAGGGAGCCCCGCGCCTCCTCGGCCAGCGGGTCGAGGGTGAGCCAGGGAATGACGCTGCCGAGGGTCACGAGCGTCACCGGCGTGCCGCGTCGGCCGAATTCGGGATCGGACTTCAGGATGCGGTCGAGGCACTCGAAGGCGAGGAAGCTCGACGAGGAATGGCCGATCACCACGATCTCGGAGGCCCGTCCCTCCTCCGCGCGGATGCGCTCCGCCCAGGGCTTCAGGCGCTCGAGCATCGCCGTTTCGCGCCCCGACGCGTGATCGTGAGTGAAGGCGGTGTCATCGACGAGATGCGTGACGTAGAGCGGCTTTCCCCGCGTCAGATGGGTCACCAGGGCCAGAATCGCGTAGGCGAGCAGCGGGACGAGGGCGATGCCGGCGAGCGTCGGCAGCGCGGCGAGCGGTGTCAGCGTCACCGCCGCGACGGCGAGCGCGAGGCTCGCAAGAACGAAGACCAGATAGAACTGGTGGACGCTGACGATGACCCGATAGAAGCGCCGCGCCTCGCGCTGGAACTTCCGCAGGTAGCCGGAGCGCCAGAGCCGCCACCATAAACCCGGCAGGCGCGTGAGCCGGCGCAGGTTTGAGCGGGGAAACCGGTCGCGGACGATGTCGTCCCAGCGCAGGAGGCTGTAGCGCACCCGCGTCACTTCCCCCTCGGCTTCGCTCTCCACGTCCCAATCGAGGCTGATGCCGTCGGCGGACCGGATTGGATCGCCGACCGAGATCGCCATGCCGCGCCGGTCGGCCGTGATGCGGCTCTCGCGACGGAACAGACCCCAATAGGTCTCCGGTTCGCGGGGATCGAAGCCCGGCAGGTAGAACACCTGCCGCACGGGATGCGCGTCTACGGATTCAGGAATGGCGGACCGCCGTTTGTCTCAGACCGATGGCGGGGCGTGCAGACGACGCGCCCCTTCGCCCGCTGCCTACACGATGCGGCAGGGCCGGGGCGAGGGCAAAACGCCGACGGCCCAGCCTCAGGCGGCGTCCAGCCACTCCCGGAGTTTGGTCCAGCGACGCCGCGAGGCGCCTTCGCGGATCGCCATCGCGAGGGCTCGGCGCTGGCCGATCAGCACGACGAGGCGACGCCCACGGGTGACGCCGGTATAGAGCAGGTTGCGCGCCAGCATCGTGCGGTGCTGCGTCACCACCGGAATCACCACGGCCGGATATTCCGACCCCTGCGCCTTGTGGATCGTCGTGGCAAAGGCCGGCACCAGCGTGTCGAGTTCGTTGAACGGGTAGATCACCGCGCGACCGTCGAAATCGACCACAAGCGCTTCGTCATCCGCATCGATGGCGCTGACCATGCCGAGGTCGCCGTTGAACACGTCGCGGTCGTAGTCGTTGCGGGTCTCCATCACCCGGTCGCCGGGGGCGAAGCGCCAGCCGAAGCGCTCAACCTCCGCCGATGGCGACGGATTCAACACGCGCTGAAGGGCGTTGTTGAGGTTGCGACTGCCGAGCGAGCCGCGGATCATCGGCGTCAGCACTTGGATGTCCCGGGTGGGATCGAGGCCGAAGCGGCGGGGGATGCGGCGGGTCACGAGTTCGATCAGCGTGTCCACGCCCTCGTCCGCGTCCTCGATCTCGACGAGGTAGAAGTCGCTCGGCTCGCCCTTGGCGGGTGCGGTCGGCATCCGCCCGGTGTTGATGCTGTGGGCGTTGACGACGATCCGGCTCTGCGCCGCCTGACGGAAGATCTCGGTGAGGCGCGCCACCGGCACGGTCCCGGAGGCAATCACGTCGGCGAGCACCCGTCCGGGCCCGACGGAAGGAAGCTGATCGACATCGCCGACGAGGATCAGGCCCGCCCGCTCCGGTACGGCCTTCAGCAGCGCATGCATCAGCGGCACGTCGACCATCGAGGTCTCGTCGATGACAAGCAGATCGCAATCGAGCGGGTTGTCCTCGTTGCGCTGAAAGCCGCCATTGCGCGGGTCGATCTCCAGCAGACGGTGGATGGTGCGTGCTTCCAGCCCGGTCTGCTCGGCCATGCGCTTGGCCGCCCGGCCGGTGGGGGCGGCGAGCAGCACCCGCACGCCCTTGGCGGTGAGGATGCGAAGGATCGCATCGAGGGTGCTGGTCTTGCCGACGCCGGGGCCGCCGGTGAGAACGCAGAGCTTCGAATGGAGCACCAGCCCGACCGCCTCGGCCTGCGAGGCGGACAGCGTCTTTCCCGTCTTCGCCTCGACCCAGGGCTTGGCCAGAGCGAAGTCGATCGCAAGCCAGGGTGGCGGTCCGGCGGCGCGCTCGGCCAGCCGCATCGCGATGGCGCGCTCGGCGCCGTGCAGGCCCTTCAGGAACAGGCAGGGCTCGCCGCGAAGCGTATCCGCGACAACCTCGCGGCCCTCGCGCAGGGCGAGCGCCGCGGCGAGCCGGACGAGGTCGGGCGCGACGTCGAGAAGATCGGCGGCCCGGCGCACCAGCCGCTCGACGGGAAGCCCGCAATGGCCCTCATCCATCGCGGTCTGGAGCGCGTAGGAGACACCGGCGGCGAGCCGCTGCGGCGCGTCCCGGGCGAGGCCGAGGCGCAGGGCAATGGCGTCGGCCGTGCGGAAGCCGATGCCACGGATGTCGCGGGCGAGCCGATAGGGATCCTCGGCCATGACCTTCAGCGAATCTCCGCCATAGGTGCGGAAGATCCGGGTCGCTCGCGCGGTACCGACGCCGTGGGCGTGCAGGAAGATCATGATCTCCCGCACGGCCTTCTGCTCGGCCCAGCCCTTGACGATGCGGGCGGCGCGCTTCCGGCCGACGCCCTCGACCTCGGTGAGGCGCGCGGGCGCGGCCTCGATGATCTCGAACACCGCCTCGCCGAAGCGGGCGACGATGCGCTTGGCCATCATCGGGCCGATGCCGCGCATCTGACCGGAGGCGAGGTAGCGCTCGATACCCTCGATCCCCGTCGGCGGCGTCACTTGGAGCGTGTCGGCGCGGAACTGGAGGCCGTGTTCACGATCCGTGACCCATCGCCCGGAAGCCATCAGCCACTCGCCCGCGGCGATGGCGGGGGCATGGCCCACCACCGGCACGAGGTCGCGCCGGCCGCGGGCATGGACCTTGAGCACGCAGAAGCCCGTCTCGGCGCTGTGGAACGTCACCCGCTCGACCGAGCCGGCGAGCATGTCGAGGGAAGCGGCGCCATCGATGGCTGAGGAGCGGAGGGGCGTATTCATGCGCTCGATCCGTCATGGTTTCGAAAGGACACCTCCTTTCGCGGGTCCAGGGCAGAGCCCTGGGATACGCCGGCACCCCGCCGAAGGGCTTGCCCTTCGGTAAAATCCCTTCACGCCGCGCGGCTGCCGCGTCCGCCCTTCTTGGCCGGCGGCCAGCCGAGGGCCCTGAGCCGCGCCTTGGCGTAGTCGCGCACCTCCTCGCGGGTGCCGTGCGGCATGGCGTTGAGGATGCCCTGCGTGCGCTCGTCGAGCATCAGATCGGTCACCGCGTTGATCGATTCCGCCTCGTCGATCAGGCGCTTGAGGTCGGCTTCCTGCTCGGTCACCTCGTCGAAGGCCGGCAGCGCGTCGAAATCCTCGTCCACCGCGCGGATCGCCATCGGTTGGTTCTGGCGGAACTCGTCCGCCTCCTCCTCGGAATAGACGAGGCCGTGCAGTTCGATCAGCTTGAGGATCACCCGGTCCTTCGCCCGCTTCTCGGCCATGGCGTAGACATAGGCTGCCTGCCGACCGGAGACGCGATAGTTCACATTGACCAGCGCCTCGCCGATCGACCACTCGACCCGCTCCTCGCCGGCCTTCTCGCCGGGCATGCGGCCGGTGACGAGGATCACCGCCTCGTCGCGCTCGCTGCGCAGAAGGGTCGGCGGATCGAAGCGGATCTTGGTGTGGGCGGCGATCCGCTCCAGGGTCTTGTGATAGATCACGGCGGTGCCCTGCACGCGCCAGACGTTGCCCGCGAAGGGCTCGCCGAAGCGGACGAGGATGTCGGCGATCTGCTTGTCGGCCGTTCTCATGGTGCGCTCTCAGGCTGTGGACAGACGAAGTGCGCGTAGGCGCTCCACCCTCTCCGACGACACGTGTTCGCTATATGTTCTTGTGGATAATATGTGGATAACTCAGCGCGACGCAAATCGCGCGACCTGCGGCGGGAGGTCGCGAGACGGCATTTCGGGTGAGGTTTGCGGCTAATTCGCGCCGAGAGGTCAGCCGGTCAGCCGGCTCGCTTCGCGTCGGCCAGGAATTCACGGATCGTGTCGGTGAAGCGCTCGCCATAAGCCTCGCGCTTGCGCTCGCCGACGCCATGGACGGTTCGGAGCGCCCAGAGATCGACGGGTTTTGAGCGCGCCATCTCGATCAGGGTGCGGTCGGGGAACACCATGAACGCGGCGATGCCCTCCACCCGCGCGATGGTGGCGCGAAGGCCCCGCAGGTGCTGGAACAGCGCTTCATCCGCCTCGCTCAGCGCATTCGCCTCGTCGTCGCGCGGCGCGGCGCGGCGGCTCCTCGGCTCGGCCTTCTTCGGCTCCGGATCGGGCCTGACCTCGATCGTCTCGCGGCCGAACAGGATGGCCTCGCCCTTGTCGGTCATCACGAGGCCGCCATAGCCGTCGGTGTTCTCGGCGACCGCTCCGGCCGCGAAGAGCTGGCGCAGTAGGGCGCGCCACGCCGCCACCGGCTTGTCGTTGCCGACGCCGAAGGTTTTGAGCGCGGCGTGACCGTTACGACGGATGGATTCGCTCTCCTTGCCATGCACAACGTCGCAGACATAGGCCGCGCCGAAGCGCTGCCCGGTGCGGACGATGGCGGAGAGCAGCTTCTGGGCCGCCACAGTCCCGTCGATGAGGGAGACGCCGCCGCGGCAGAGATCGCAGCGCCCGCAGCGCTCGCTCGCCTCACCGAAATAGCCGAGCAGCGATTGGCGGCGGCAGGCGGCGCCCTCGCACAGAGCGATCATCGCCTCAAGCTTGCGCCGTTCGACCCGGCGGCGCTCCTCCGAGATCTCCTTCTCATCGATCTGGCGGCGGCGCAGCGCCATGTCGTCGAGGCCGTAGAGGGTCAGGGTGTCGGAGGGCAGCCCGTCGCGGCCGGCGCGGCCGATCTCCTGATAATAGCCCTCGATGTTGGTCGGCATGTCGGCGTGGCAGACGTAGCGCACATCCGGCTTGTTGATGCCCATGCCGAAGGCGATCGTGGCAGTCATCACCACGCCGTCCTCCTGGAGGAAGGTGTCCTGGTTCCTCGCCCGCGTGCCCTGGTCGAGCCCGGCATGGTAGGGCAGGGCGTTGAAGCCGTCCCCCTTGAGAGTGTCGGCGAGCTGTTCCACCCGCTTGCGCGAGGAGCAGTAGATGATGCCGCTCTCCGCGCGGCGGTCGCGCAGGAAGCGCTCCAACTGACGGGTGGGGTTGTCCTTGGGCTGGAAGGTCAGCCGGATATTGGGCCGGTCGAAGGAGTGGACGAAGGTTTTCGGAGGGCGTCCCGCCGGAAACAGCCGCTCGGCGATCTCCGCGCGGGTCGCGGCGTCGGCGGTGGCGGTGAGCGCCAGGGTCTGCACGTTGCCGAGCGCCTCGCGGGCGCGGGCGATCTCGCGGTATTCAGGGCGGAAATCGTGGCCCCATTGCGAGACGCAGTGGGCTTCGTCCACCGCGAGCCGCCGCACGCCGGCCCCGCGCAGCGCCTCCATGCAACCGTCCATCAGCAGCCGCTCCGGCGAGACGAACAGCAGGCGCAGTTCGCCGGAGCGGATCTTGCGCCACGTCTCCCGCGACGCCGTCTCCGCGATCGTCGAGTTGAGGGTCGCGGCCTCGATGCCGAAGGCGTGCATCTGCTGCACCTGATCGTGCATCAGCGCGATCAGCGGCGAGACCACGACCGTCAGCCCGGCATCGACCAGGGCCGGCAACTGGTATGTCATCGACTTGCCCGAGCCCGTCGGCATCACCGCGAACACGTCCGTGCCGTCGAGGACGGCGCCGATCACCTCGTCCTGGCCGGGACGAAAATCGTCGTAGCCGAAGGTTTTTTTCAGCGCGGCACGGGCCTCGTCGAGGCGAGCTGTCATCGGATCACTTGCGATAGGCGAGGGGCGAAACGAACGCCCGCTCCGGCTTACGGACGAGCGGCGGGGCAACCGCTTGCGGCGGTCCGGGCGAGAGGCCGCCATGACCGCGGAGGCCGTGGAACGACGTGCCGGGAAGCTGGCATCGCCGGGGCGCGCAAGCAAGACCGCGGTGATGACCAAACCTCACGACGCGGCCGGCACGAGGCGGCCATCCGTCACGCCGATCAGGTCGGCCCGGCCTTCCAGCTCGGCGAAGAGCGCCGGGTCGGCGCCCGTCATCCAGACCTGTCCCTCCAATGCTTCGAGGGCATCGAACAGCCCGCCGCGGCGACGCGGATCGAGATGCGCGGCGACCTCGTCGAGAAGGATGAGGGGCGCGAGCCCGCTCATCGCCCGCACCAGGCGGGCATGGGCGAGCACGAGGCCGATCAGCAGCGCCTTCTGCTCGCCGGTCGAAGCGGTGGCGGCGGGCACGTCCTTGGGGCCGTGGCGCACGACGAGGTCGGTCGTCTGCGGCCCGATCAGGGTGCGGCCGGCCGCGCGGTCGCGGTGGCGGCCCTGCATCAGCGCCCGGCGAAAGCGATCCTCCGCCTCCAAAGCCGGCCAGACCGCGACGAGATCGTCGAGGTCGCCCTCCAGCCGGAGCGAGGCCCACGGAAAGGGCGCCGCATCGTCCCGCGTCTCGGCGATCAACCGGTCGAGACGCTCCACCGTCTCGCGCCGGGCGAGCGCCACGGCAACGCCGAGTTCGGCCACCTCGCGCTCGACCGCATCGAGCCAGCGGCCGTCGTCCGGCCGCTCGTCGAGCAGGCGGTTGCGCGAGCGCAGGGCCCGCTCCATCGCCGATACCCGGGCGCCGTGGCCGGCATCGACGGCGAGTACGAGCCGGTCGAGGAAGCGGCGCCGGTCGCCGGCCGCACCGCGGAACAGCCCGTCGAAATCCGGCGTCAGCCAGACGATGCGCAGGAATTCCGAGAAGGCGACGGGGGAGGGGGCAGTCGCGCCGTCGATCCGGCAGACCCGCGTGCCGCGCCCGTCGTAACCCGGCGGCTCGTAGCCCGAGCCGAGCCGGTGCTCGGCCTCCGACGCTTCGAGCGTCGCCGACACGGCGAATCCGCCCGGTCCACCGACCCGCGCCATGGTCGCAAGATCGGCCCGGCGCAGGCCGCGACCGGGGCAGAACAGCGAGACGGCCTCCAGGATGTTCGTCTTGCCCGCCCCGTTCTCGCCGACCAGCGCCACGAAGCGGTGTGTGGTGGCAAGATCGAGATCGACGTGGTTGCGGAAGTCGCGGGCGATCAGGCGGGTGAGGCGGGGGCCTCCCGGCAGCATGTCCATGTGAGCGATATATCCGATCCGGCCGCGGCCGGAAGCGGACTCACACGCGCATCGGCATCAACACATAAAGCGCCGGGGCGCCGTCGCGGTCCTGGATCAGCGTCGGCGAGCCCGGATCGGCAAGCTTGAACAGGGCCGTGTCGCCCTGGAGCTGCGCGGTGATGTCGAGCAGGTAGCGGGCATTGAAGCCGATATCGAGGGCGGAGGCCTCGTAATCGACATCGAGTTCCTCGGTCGCCGAGCCGGCATCCGGGTTGGTCACGGACAAAGCGAGGCGCCCCTCGCTCACGGCAAGCTTCACGGCGCGGCCACGCTCGGACGAGATGGTCGAGACGCGGTCCACCGCCTTGGCGAAGGCGTCGCGCTCCACCGTCAGGCGCTTGTCGTTGCCGGTGGGAATCACCCGCTGATAGTCGGGGAAGGTGCCGTCGATCAGCTTCGAGATCAGGATCACGCCGCCAGCAAAAGTCAGGCGGATCTTGGCCGGGGACAGCTCGACCTGCACGCTGTCGCCGCCATCGTCGACGAGCTTCTGGATCTCGGCGACGGCTTTGCGCGGGACGATGATGCCCGGCATCCCGCGGCTGCCCTCGGGAGCCTCGGTCTCGACGCGAGCGAGCCGGTGCCCATCGGTCGCCACCGCCCGCAGCTTCAGGGCGCCCTCGACCTCGAGGGTGTGGAAGTAGATGCCGTTGAGGTAGTAGCGCGTCTCCTCGGTGGAGATCGCGAACTGCGTCTTCTCGATGAGCTGCTTCAGCTCGGCCGCCGGAATGGCGAACGAATGCGGCAGCTCGCCCGCGGCGAGATCGGGGAAATCGCCCTCCGGCAGAGCGCCCAGCGCAAAGCGTGAGCGGCCGGAACGGATCGTCATCTGGCCCGTCTCACCGGAGGTCTCCAGCGAGACCTGCGCGCCCTCGGGCAGCTTGCGAACGATGTCGTAGATGACGTGGGCCGGGACCGTGGTGGCGCCGGCATCGAGCACGTCGGCAGCGACGGTCTCGGTCACCTCGATATCGAGGTCGGTCGCCTTGAGCTGAAGGCCGTCCTCGCCGGTGCGCAGCAGGACGTTGGAGAGGATCGGAATCGTGTTGCGCCGCTCCACCACCCGGTGCACGTGGCCGAGCGATTTCAGGAGGGCCGCGCGCTCGACTGTGACTCTCATCGGAAAACCCGTCGTCTCTTGAACAATCGGCCCGCCCGCCGTCAATCAGGCCGGATAAGGATGTCGCTCACCCAACGCCCGTTCGGCCATCGCGACCGGAGAACGGGTCGGCGACCGGACGTTTCGCGAGGCACTCCGAAGCGGAACGGGGCCGGCAGCTTGGCGAAGCGCCCCCGCGAAGGCAAGGGCGGCATTCGCACTGTCCCGCCCCGCGACGGCCCCCGGCTCGGGAGGGCGGCCCGGAGCGGACAGGATCCGCAGCCGAGATGACACGCCCTCAAGGCGAGACCGGGACGAACCCGGCCCCGGCCAGCGCCGTCTCTCAGTCTTGGAGCATGCGCTTCAGCAGCTCGACCTCGTCGCCGAGCACCGCATCCTCACCGATCAGCTTCTCGATCTTGCGCACCGCGTGCAGCACGGTGGTGTGGTCGCGCCCGCCGAAGCGACGGCCGATTTCCGGCAGGGAGCGCAGGGTCAGCACCTTCGACAGATACATCGCGATCTGGCGCGGTTTCACCACGGCGGCGGTGCGGCGCTCGGACAAGATGTCGGAACGCGAGACGTTGTAGCGCGAGGCCACCAGCTTCTGGATGTCCTCGATCTTCACCCGCTTGGGCTCGCGGTTCTTCACGAGGTCGCGGATCGCGGTCTCGGCGGTCTCGACCGTGACCGGCGCGCCGGTCAGGGTCGCGTGGGCCAGGAGCCGGTTCACCGCACCTTCGAGGTCGCGGCCGTTGGCCGTGATCGCCCGGGCGACATAGGCCGACACGGCCGGCGAAACCTCGAAGTTCGGGTGGCTCTGGCGCACGGCGTCGAGCCGGGCGGAGAGGATCGAGGCACGAAGCCCCTCGTCGAGTCCGCCGATCTCGACGACGAGACCACCGGCGAGACGCGAGCGCACGCGCTCGTCGAGCGCTTCCAGCTCCGTCGGCGGCCGGTCGGAGGCGACCACCACCTGACGCCCCGAATCGATCAGCGCGTTGAGGGTGTGGCCGAACTCGGTCTGGATCGACTTGCCCTGGATGAACTGCACGTCGTCGAGGATGAGCAGATCGATCGCCCGCAGACGCTCCTTGAAGGCCAGCGCGTTCTGCGTCTTCAGGGCGTTGACGAAGCCGTACATGAAGCGGTCGGCGGTGAGATAGATCACCCGGCGCCCCGCCTCGCGGGCGGCGTGCCCGGCCGCGTGAAGCAGGTGCGTCTTGCCGAGGCCCACACCGGCATGGACGTAGAGCGGGTTGTAGAGCGCGCCGTCGCTGTCGCTGCGGGCGATCCGTTCGGCAGCGGCATGGGCCAGCGCATTGGAGCGGCCGACCACGAAGTTCGCAAAGGAGAGCCGCGCATCGAGCGGCGCGCCGTTGAGATCGACCGAGGCCGAATCGCCGCGGGGCGAGGCGATCTCGGTCTCGATCATCGGGCCGGGCCCTTGGAGGGCCGCCGGCGTCGCGATCGCATGGAGACGGTTCAGCGGCCCGCTCGTCGCGTTCGGCTTCGCCGATACGCCGGCACTCGGCCGGGCCGGGGCGGAGGGGCCGCGCACGCCGACCTCGATGCGGCTCACGCCGTCGGCCTCAGCGCGGAACGTGGTCAGCACCCGGTCGATGTAATGCGATTCGATCCAGCTCTTGAGAAACCGGGTCGGAACGGTGAGGCGGGCAACTCCCCCCTCCACATTCTCCAGTTCGAGGCGGGCGAACCAGCTTGCGAAGACATCCTCGCCAAGCTCCGCCCGCAGCCGCCGCTTCACCCGCGTCCAGGCGGCGGGAAGATCGACGCTTCCCCTTCCGTTTCCGCCATCGCCGTCCGACATGCTGCCGTCGAGGTGCATCACCGTGTCTCCTCGCATCCTCAGCCGGCGGACCGGAGGGGACGCGTACGCATACGCCACACCAGAGGAGGCGCCGCCCGATTCGAGCGGTGCCAAGAGTGGCCGCGGCGCTGTCAAGAGCGGCGTCGCGGCCCATCGCTAAAGATGGCTGTGTATCAACAATCCTCTATCGTTCTCCTAACAGCGGGACGATCGGGGAAAACATCTTCGCGCCCACCGAGTCGTCAAGCCGGGACCGAAGAGTCGAAGGCATGCCCGCAACTTGGGGACGACTCTGGGGGTGCCGGTGCTGATCTTGTCGAGCCGATCGCCCGGCAACGTTTTGTTAAGCTACACGGCCGGCATGGCACCATGCAACGGAAAGCACTTCGCGCATGGTTAACGAAACCTGCACAGCGCTCCGAACAAGCGGGTGCAAGCGTCGATTCGGGATAACTCGGCGCGAACTGTGGAGAAGCGGTAGGGGTCGGTGCACAACCGCGACCGATCGAGCCTCGGCTTGGAATCTGACCTGGAGCTCGGCGAGGCCGCCCGGCTTCGTGTCCCTCACCGAGCGCAGGCTGCGTCGCCAGGCTCCGAGAGGAGACGATGGGTCATCGGAGGTTTTCTGAGCACTCCCAGCGGCAGCACCCCAATGAAGGGCAATCCGCATCCCACGTGACGGGCCATGGCCTGCGTCACGACTCACGGGGCGTACAGGCATGAAAAAAGCCCGGCCTATGCGGCCGGGCTGAATGCATCATCATATCGAGCGGGGATCCCTGAAGCCTACCAGTCGGAAGGCCGGGAGCCGTCGCAGCCCGATCAGGCCGCGATGGCCTTCACACGGGCGGCCAAGCGGGACACCTTCCGCGAAGCGTTGTTCTTATGAACGATGCCGTTCTGGGCAGCGCGCATGATCTCCGGCTCGGCGGCGCGGAGGGCGGTGAGGGCTTGGCCCTGATCGCCGGTCGCAATCGCCTCCTCGACCTTGCGGACGAAGGTACGCATCCGCGAACGGCGCGAGCGGTTGATCGCCGTACGCTTGGCGATCTTGCGGGTCATCTTCTTGGCCGACACGGTGTTGGCCATGGGGCATCCTCGTCTGGTCTTGGCGGCAAGAACTCGGCCCGGAGCATCCGGTGTCGGTCAGCGCAGCCTGATGATAAGCAAAGGCGAAAAGACCGGGCGCAATGCTGCGGCCGGACGTGGTGGCTGCTCTATAGCGACACCCCCATGGTCCGTCAACAAATCGTCACGCCATCGCTCGATCTCGCAGCTCATGCATTTTGTGCGACGGAAGAGCGTTGCCAAGCGAAATTCGATCGGCTAATGCCCCTCCAGTCCGGCGGCGGCACCGCCCCCCCCGGCACCGCGCTGCGGTAGCTCAGTGGTAGAGCACCTCATTGGTAATGAGGAGGTCGAGAGTTCAATCCTCTCTCGCAGCACCATTCTTCTCAATGTCATGGCTGTCGTTTTGTGGAGCGTTCTGAGGTTCGCTGGAACCTGAGCGCCCAGCTCTGTGCTTGTGCCCGGGCTCACGACATACCCGAATTCGCCACCGTCGGCGAACTTTCAAGACCAAGGCCGTCACCGATGAGCCGGTGAACGCGGCGGCCGGCTCGGCTTCGCCCGCGGGCTCGGCTTGGATGAGGCGACCGTGCGGGAGATCCACGAGGCGGTCGGACGCGAGGCTGCAGCCGCCGGAACAGGTGATGAGGACCGGTGGGTCGCGATGATCGGGCGGGGCGGCTACGAGCGACCGACGTCGTGCTGCGTGGCTTGAAAGTCTTCGCGCAGATGTCCCAGCCTAGCGCCGATGAAGGTGCGGGCAATCCAGATGGCCCTTGCTGCGGAAATGACGGCGGACGAAGCGGAGCGGAACGACCGCATGGCCGACGCGCTGAAGCGGATGGTCGCGGCAGCGCACTCAACCTGAAACGAAAAAGCCCGCGCGGCCAAGCCGGGCCGGGCAAGTTCATCGTGGAAGCCTACTTGATTACCCCCGAAGGGCGCAAAGGTGCGAACGGGCAGTGGGGCAACCGCCAGCGACCATGAACAGGACTAGATTCCGGCGTCATCACGAAAGCTTGCGCTGGCTTCGCTCGAAATACGGCCGTGTTCGTCAAAATTGACTACGCGGTACAGGCAAATACCAACCAAAATTAATTGACGCAATCGATGAAGCACTATATCCGATACACCATTCTAGCGGAAACGCGCCTGACAAGGACTGCATCCGATGGAAACAAATCGCACAAATATGTCCAGTTACATACTAGCTATGGCAGCACTCGTTTCGATAGTCTGTTCTAAGCTTCCGGCATTTGGGCAAGTTGCGGACAGTCAGCCTCCTACCGATGTCGCAGCGCCCGGCAGCAGAAGTGATGCAGATCCCGGGCAGAGCAAGACGTCTGACCTCTTCTTTGCTACACACGATGTCTCCGGAAAGCTCGGCACCCCTCTCCCGCTGGAAATAAAGCTTGTCCGCACAGGCGGTGTCTCTATCGAATCCATCCTCCTGCTAGGCCTGCCGCAAGGTGTGACGATCAGCGACTCGACCAACACTTTCTCGCCATCAGACGAAAAGAGGGACGTAGACATCAGAGCGTGGGATCTGCCGAACATCAAAATCACGCAGACCGACGAACGCGAGAGCCGCTTCTCGCTCGCCGTCGCGGCGATCTGGACTGCGGAGACCGGTGGGCAGGTCGATGTCGCGACGAGCCTTCTCAACGTCAGTTTCCGCCGCGACGGTCCTGATCGTGCCATTGCCGCCGGCAACGAACCGCGCAACCCGGAGAAGTCTGCAGCTGCAATCCGCGGAACGCTGTCGCTCCCTCAGGTCATCGCCAGCGCTGCAGCTCCCGATGCATCGGCCACGGCCGAGGGCGTCGTGGTGCCGTCGCCCCGTCGCGCACCTCTCACGGACACAGCGGGAATCGACCGTCCGGCATCGCCCGCCGTCTCTGAGAGAACGCCGGCCGCCGAGGGCGAGGCTGCGCGGCTCAAACGTCCCGTAGAGACAGCACCTTCGACGCTCCAGATGGACCGGCTGGTAGAGCGAGCCAGAGGCCTGATACGGCTCGGCGATATCAGCGGTGCCCGACTTCTGTTGGAGCGCGCACAGGCGCGCAACGCATCGAATGCGACCTTCCTGCTGGCACAGACCTGGGATGTGGAAATGCTGCGGCGCTGGAACGTGCGCGGCCTTCGGGCCGATCCGGATCTCGCCAGAAGCCTGTACGCAAAGGCCGCAGCTCAAAACCAGACGGATGAGCGGCTGCTTGCCGCGACAGGCCGCTGACAACACCCCTTGAAGAAAGTCCGACGATCACCGAAGGACACGCACATGTCGAGGCTCGCCCTGTACGTCGCCTTTCTCGGCATCGCCTTGATGGCGAACGTCCCTGTCGCGGGAGCCCCAGGCACCGCACCGGTCGAGGCCGCCCCCGCAACGGAAGCGGCCCTTGGCGAGCGCATGAACGCCAACACCGTCACGGTGGTGACCGGCACGCCCGGTGGAACCTACTTCCGCGTCGGCGCCGAGCTCGCCTTCGTGCTGGATGACGGCGATAAGCTGCGGATCCTGCCGATGCTTGGTAAGGGAGCAGGCGAGAACGCCTATGACATCCGGTTTCTGAAGGGCGTTGATCTGGGTTTCGTTCGCACCGATACGCTGCAACAGCTGCGGCAGGACAATCGCCTAAAAAACATTGAGCGGCAAATACAATACATTTCCAAGCTGTTCGACGACGAGTTGCATGTCATCGCCCCTAATTCGGTTCGGACAATGAGCGACCTCGCCGGCAAGCGGGTCAGCTTCGACGTCAAGGGCAGCGGAACCGACTACAGCGGCCGGGCCATGTTCCGCGAACTCGGTGTCGTTGTGGAGGGGATCAACGTCGATCAGCCCACCGCCCTCGAGATGCTGCGCAACGGAGAGATCGAGGCTGTCGTGTCGGTGGCGGCTAAGCCGGTGGCATTCATTGCGAGTTTCGATCCGGGCGAACGCTTCCACTTCGTGGCGGCGCCCTACCCGGACACGATGAACGAAGCCTATGTCCCCGCGATCCTGACACGGACTGATTATCCGAAGTTTGTCGGCGGAGAGGCGGTGGAGACCGTCGCGGTTGGCACCGTCCTCGGGGTCTACAACAGCCCGAAGGGATCAGCGCGCTATGAGAAGCTCGTCCGCTTCGTCGAGGCCTTCTTCGGCCAGTTCGACAAATTTTTGGCTCCGCAGCGGCATCCGAAATGGCGGGAGGTCAACTTCGCGGCCTCGGTCAAGGGGTGGACGCGCTTCCGGCCGGCGCAGGAATGGCTCGACCGCCACAAGGAGCAGGAGGCCGTTGCCCAGCCGGACCTTGACCGGTTCTTCCAGTCACAGCCCGAGCGACCGGCGGGAAAGGAGGAGATCTATCAAGCCTATCTGAAGTGGCGGCAAGCACGGTAACCACCTCGACGACTTCAAAACTCAGCATTCCGGCACATACATATTGCTGTATTTTATCCCCGATTTGAGGAGGCGAGCAAATGGTCTCGCGTTGAATCGCTAGCCCTCGACCCTCCTGTTTTCAGGAGGCGGCTCAACGCAGAGGCGGTCCATCACTTTGGTCAGAAGACGACAGCCAGAACTCAGAAAAGTTTAGCAACGGCTTCGTTTGGCCAGTGCACGCCCGACGGCCCAAAGTAGACCATCGATGGCGGAGCGCAGAGCTGTCTTCTCGTGCCCTGCAACGTCATCAACAGCACGGCGCGCTTTGAGAGCATAGGTCGCAATCTGATCGAGCGGCGCTTCGTTCTTGTTAGGTGAGACGAAAAGCGCGCGGTCCTCCACCTGCCCGTTCAGTTTACCTTCAGTGATATCAACGACGATGCCGCGCCCGAGAACTTTTCCGGTTCGGGGATTGCGCTTGTAGTGCCCCCGCGCCAAAACCCAGCGAACGCCACGATCGGCTGAGCGCACGCGATACTCGACAACGAACAGTCCGCCATGCTCGCAAACACGATCGATGTTGGCGAAAAACTCGTTCTGATCGGCAGGAAGAATTGCTTTCGTGTAAGCTGCCAGAGGCAATCCTATTGCGGCTTGCACCGGATCGAGACCGAACAACGCAGCGGTAATGGAATCAGCAACGGTGCGATCGTTTGCAAAATCCGTTTCCCAGATACCGACTTGAGACGCAATCAAGGCATCCGGCAGAAACCCGAGCCAGTATCGCTTTGTATCATACGGCATACTCTGACACCCAAGCGATGCTAAATTATGTCGACGGCTAAAGGAAAAACATCCGTCAAATTCCGTACCGTACGCTCTGGGGGCGAGGGAAATTCTAAGGGCATGAGCAAAGGTTCTCCCTCGCGCTATAATCAGCTGACTTCCATGACAGATTCGATGCGCCTGCAAAAACTCGTAGATGCGCTTGGCGTTCCAGAAACCGCGTTCGAGGTTTTGAAAGAGTTTCGGCACCTCACTGCAGATGCGGACGGCAATCTCTGGTTGTTGATACTCGATATGAAGGGCAAACTGGTCGTTCGCCGGATCGGAGAAGATGGGGATCAACATACGATGGAGGAAAGAGTTTCGGTATTTCTGCGACGCAATGGAAGAAGTCCCTTGCGTGATGCACGCGCCGCTCTCATCGGCCAGCGCCTCTTGGTGATTTTTACCGATTGATACGACTGCTTCTCACCCTCAAGATATCTGCGCGTGCGGGCTTATCGAGGCGACTTTATGCCTCTCGCTTCGTTCGGACCGACCACCTCACCAAGCTCTGCGCGGGGTTCCGGGCCAAATATCTGGGTAGGGATTCGCGATTGTCTCGAACCGTGTCAGCATGATGAACGAGACGACGGCGCACATGGCCAGCCCGGGTTCGAACGACCTAACCGGGCGCAACATCCTCCAATCGATGACGTTTACGACGCTGGACGTATATGAGACGATGCAGGCGTTCCACGCCGGGACCGGTCGGCGTGACCTTGTAAGGCTACGCTACGTGGCCGGGTTCAAGCCGACCGTAGGCAGGAATCTCGGGATCCGGCACCGTGGTCAAGTGGAACACGGCCTTCTGGTGATTCGTCTGGCTTTCGAACTTCTTGCGACCCGTTCGGCCGAGGTGCTCACGCACGCCCGTTGTGGAATTCATCGGTCACAGCGATAGCAGTTCCGCTCGGAAATCTCCGCCTCCCCCCGCGCCGAGGCCAAGCTCTCATTCCGTGCGGGCCGAGCCTCGATCCAGTGCTATTTCAACATCAGCAGCCACGCGCTCGTCATCCGACCCGGCTGCATCCCGGCTCTCCGCTCGGACGGCTTGAGTGTCTCTCAAAAAACTCCCGCCGCGCTGTCATCGCCAGAGCGAGAACGCTCAGCGACCGGACGTTTTATGAGGCACGCTACACCCTTCGATCGACCCGGTTCGACTTATGCCCGCTTCGTCGGGGCGATCCGTTGGCACGATTTGCCGTGTGATGCGTTTTTGTCCAGATACGCTGGCAATTGGATTGCGACGGCCATTCCCATGAATGAAAACGCCTGCATTTTGGAAATATTCTAAATCTAACAAAGGCTGATTCATGCCATTGATTTATTCTAATGTACTTGAGTTTGAAATTTTATTTCATGATATCGGCAAGTTAGACATGATTAATTGCTATCAACAGATACGTTCCAGCCGTTTATCAGCAATGCGGTGAGGTTAGCGACGCACTTCCAGACGGGCCTCGTTGGATCGAGGCCGAGGCATCCTTCAGCCGCCCAAGTTTACGCATGTCTCGTTCGATATCGCATGCCGTGATGGGATCGGGGCAGGAGTTCACACAATGAACGCCTTCGTGACGGGTCTAGACGTAAACCCGGGCCGATCGGCCGATGTCTCTGCGGCGAAGCAGATTGCAGCGATCCCGACCATGCTCGAGATCATCTGTCGCTCCACGGGCCTGGGCTTTGCGGCTGTGGCGCAGGTGACGGACGAGACGTGGCTGGCTTGCTGGGTGAGGGATGACGCCGGTTTCGGCCTGCGGGCGGACGCCATGCTTCGCGCGGACTCGATGCCCTGCCGCGAGGTATGGCGGCATCGACGGCCGGTCGTCATCGACGATGCCGGAACGGAGACGGCGATGCACGGACTGTCGAGTTCAGGGCATCTCGGCTTTCGCAGCTACATTTCCTTTCCGATCACGATGCCGGATGGAGAGAGCTTCGGAACCCTGTGCGCCATGGGAAAGGAACCCGCCGATCTGGATCGCCCGGAGATCATGGGCTTGTTCCAGCAATTCTCCGAACTCATCGAACTTCTCCTCGCCGCGCAGCGGCAGCCCCCTGCCGCCATCCGCCCGCAGCCTGAGGAGGCGGGGTTCGCATCTTGGGAGCGGAACGAGCCGTTGAGGGCTCTGATCGAGCATCTGCCGGTTGGCGCTGGGCTGTTCGGGTCGGACGGTCAGGCCCTCGTCGCAAATGCCATCCTGCAGCCTCTTCTGACACAGGGCCGCGTGCCCGGTGCCGATCCCGACGCCGATCCGCATTGGACCGGCTATGCGGCGAACGGCACCGTCCTCGATCCGCACGACCATCCGTTTGCACGGGCCTTGCGTGGCGATCGTGTCCCGGGCACGCGCTTCCATTACCGCGGGGATGACGGAACCGGGCGTTGGACTCGGATCAGCGGGGTGCCTCTGCAGGGGACAACCGATAACGCACGCACCCGGAACGGAAAGGATTCGGCCATACTCCTCCTTGTCGAGGAGGAGGAGGCCCGTCGCGTAAGCGAAGAGCGCTTCCGGCGATTTGCCGAACATTCGACCAACGTCTTGTGGCTCGCCGACTTGGAGAGCCGCCGACTGACTTACCTCTGCCGTGCCCTCCGACACGTCTGGGGCGTCACGCCGGAGCGGCTACCCTCGCTCGACCGCTTGCTTGAAACGATCCATCCGGACGACCGTGACCGCGTAGACCGCACGCTCGAACGGACCGGGGATGGTGAGGTCGTCGTGTTGAAGTACCGCATCCTGCGCCCGTCGGACGGCACCGTGAGGCGGATCCGCGACACGGTCTTTCCGATCACCGGCGAGGATGGCCGCGTCCGCCAACTCGGCGGCATCGCCGAAGATGTGACCGAACGCACTGGCGCACGAATCTACCTCGTGGATGAGGATGCGCCCGCGCGACGGGCGCTGTTCGGGCTGCTGCAACTCGCGGGCTACGAGGTGCAGGTCTTCGCGAAGGCCGCAGCGCTGGCAGAGGTCGCAAGCTCCCTGCAGCCGGGTTGCGTCATTCTCGACATCGAAACCGCCGGACCGGAGAGCCTCACGGTGGCGAAAGCACTCAAGGCCGGCCGGCTCGCCCTGCCCGTGCTCGTCATCGGGCGCAGCCAGGGCGATGTCGGCCTCGGTGTGCGCGCGATGAAGGCCGGCGCCGTCGATTACCTCGAAAAGCCGTGCGAGCCGGCGGCGCTGCTCACCGCCGTCTCGGCCGCTTTGGCCGAGCTGCGTACCGACACCGAGCGCAGCCACGCACATGACGACGCCAAGCTTCGCATCGCGGCCCTTTCACCCCGGGAACGGGAAGTGTTGGAGGGGTTGCTGGCAGGCGGCACGAACAAGTCGATCGGCGTAGCACTCGGCCTCAGTCCACGGACCGTCGAGATCCACCGAGCCCGTGTCATGGAGGCGCTCGGGGCGCGCACCCTGCCGGAAGCAGTGCTGACGGCGGCCAGAGCAGGGGTGCAACCAGCCGCCATTCCCTGAGGGACGAGGGGCGGCGGCTTGAGGGGGGATTTGTCGTCAGGCGGTGAGTTTGTCGATGGCCGAGGGCCGCAGCGGAACGGCGGCAGGCGCCAGATAGGACGCATCGTACTCGGCCAGCAGCCTGAGCCCCTCGGGCTTCAAGATCGTGAGCCTGCGGCCGGAAAGCTCGATCAGGCCATCGCGACGCAGCTTCTGCAGGACGCGATTGATGTGAACGCACGACATGCCGAGCGTGTCGGCAAGATCGGCCTGTGTGATGGGAAAGCCGTACTGGTTAGCGGGAGCGAGACCGGCAGTCCGCAGGCGCAGCAGCATCTCGCACAGGAAGTGCGCCAGCCGTTCGGGGCCGGATCGGGAGCCGAGATTGGTGATCCATTCGCGCAGGGTCGCCGCTTCAGTCAGCCGAACCATCTGCAGGGCGCGGGCGATCCGCGGACGCCGCCGGATGAGATTTTCGTAGTCGGCCCGCGGAATGAAAGCGAGCTGGCAAGCGGTCAGCGTTCCGATCGCGCAGTCGAGCGGCAGGCGGAAATCGAGATCGAGCTCGAACAGGTCCCCCGGAAGAAGGTAGGCCGTGATCTGCCGGCGCCCGTTTGTAAGGAACTTGTAGCGGCAGGCGAAGCCGTCGAGCACCAGGATGGCGCTCTCCGGGACGTCGGACTGGTGCAGAAGCGGCGTCTGCGCCGCATAGCGGCGGCCGTTCGCGGCCCATTCTTCCAGTTCCCGCAAATCACCGGGGGTAAGATCCGCGTAGGTCGCAAGCTTGCGCGCCAAGGGATCACGCAACGGCTGCTCCATCCGCGCGCTCTCGAGCGTCGCCGAGAGGACGGATTCGAAGGCTTGAGACGCGACGGTCCCGACCTCGTCGAGTGGTGCTCGACCGGATCCGGCCACGAGCGGCGAGGTCATGAGGCAATCCGATCGCTTCCGCCGCATCTGTTCGTGGTACTCAGCCATACGGGTCCGCCACCTATGCGACATCTCGCGCCGGGCCGCATCTGTTTCACACCTAAGGTAGTTACCTTATCGGGCGGGTTGCAGGCCTTTTCCGATCCGAAACGCTCCGATCACATTTCATGGCACCGACGGGGGGTACGATCTCAGTGGCGGGCCGCGATAGCGTCAAACGCGCCAGCAATGTAACTTAAGCAGGTCTCGGGCAGTCGTGCCGCGCCCGGCTCGCGTCGTCGCGGTTCTTTGAGCCGACCCGACGGCGCTCGTGGCGCAAGAATGTATCGACAGCCCCTGAGATTCGGCACGACGATGGTTTCCACCGGCTACAATCCGGCTCTCGTGGCGCTGTCCCTCGCCATCGCCGTGCTCTCCTCCTACGCGGCGCTCGATCTCGGCGGCCGCGTGCGTGCCGCCGCATCCGGACTGGGCTGGGCTTGGCTTCTCGGCGCCGCCTTGGCGATGGGGGGCGGCATCTGGTCGATGCATTTCGTCGGGATGCTGGCCTTCGAGATGGGCCTGCCCGCAGCCTACGACCTCGGCCACACCCTTCTGTCCCTGCTCATTGCCGTCGGAGTGACCGGCGCGGCCCTGGCCTGGGTCGGCCGTCGGCGGGCCGGCCGCTTGGACGTCCTCGTCGCCGGCCCCGTGATGGGGATCGGCGTGGCGGCGATGCACTATACCGGGATGGCCGCGATGCGGATTCCCGGCCATCTCGCCTACAGCGTGCCGGTCGTCGCGCTCTCGGTTGGGATCGCCGTCACCGCGGCGACCATCGCCCTGTGGTTGACCTTTCGACCCACGAGCGTCTGGCAGCGCTTCGCCGCCGCCCTGATCATGGGCGTTGCGGTGGCCGGGATGCACTACACCGGCATGGCAGCCGCGACCATCACCGCGGAGGAGGCCGGCGCCCATTCCGCTCACGTCGCCGCGACGAGCGTGGATCAGCAGAATCTCGCCCTCTATGTCGCCGGCGTGACGTTCGTGATCCTGTTCCTCGCGATGCTCGCCTCCGCGTTCGATCAGCAGCGGATTCAGGGTGAGTTGCGGGCGAGCGAAGAGCGTTTCCGGGCCGCCGTGCGAGCCGTGCGCGGCGTGCTGTGGACCAATGACCCGGAGGGGCGGATGGCGGGCGAACAGCCCGGCTGGGCGGCCCTGACAGGGCAAACCCGCGCCGAGTACGAGGGCTTCGGCTGGGCCGACGCCGTGCATCCGGAAGACCGGCAAGCGAGCGTCGAGGCTTGGAACGCGACCGTCGCCGCCCGCAGCACCTTCCTGCACGAGCATCGGGTGCGCGCCCGGGATGGCCTGTGGCGACACTTTGCGATCCGCGCGATCCCCGTGCTCGACGCGCACGGCGCCATCCGCGAATGGGTCGGCGTCCATACCGACATCACCGAGCAGCGCGAGGCCGAGGCCGAATTGCGGGAGTCGAACGAGGAGATCCAGCGCTACGCCTACATCGTCAGCCACGACCTGCGCGCGCCGCTCGTCAACGTCATGGGGTTCACGAGCGAGTTGGAGGCGGTGCGCCAGGAATTGCGCACGGTACTGCGCGACCATCCCCAGGGCGCGCGAATCGATGAGGACATCACCGAGGCGCTGAGCTTCATCCAGGCGGCGATCGTCAAGATGGAGCGGTTGATCGCCGCCATCCTGAAGCTCTCACGAGAGGGCCGCCGCCGGTTCAGTCCGGAGCCGCTCGCGATGACATCCGTGATCCGCGGGATCGCCGACGCGCAGCGTCATCAGGCCGGGCGCAAGGGCGTGACGGTGACGGTGGCAGACGATCTTCCCTCGATCGTCGCCGACCGGCTCGCCGTGGAACAGGTCTTCGGCAACCTGATCGACAACGCGCTCAAATATCTCGATCCGGCCCGCCCCGGAACGATCGAGGTCACGGCCCGGCCTGCGCCCGGCAACCGGATCCGTTTTGAGGTCTCCGACACCGGGCGAGGTATCGCGCCGCAGGATCATGGCCGCATCTTCGAGCTGTTCCGGCGATCCGGCACGCAGGATCAGCCGGGTGAGGGGATCGGGCTCGCCAGCGTGAAAGCCTTGGTGCGCGCGCTCGGCGGCCGGATCGAGGTTTCATCGCAGCCCGGTGTCGGCACAACCTTTATCGTGACGCTGCCGCGCGAGCCGGTTACAGGCCGAGGCGGGGCCGCGACATCCAGTCCTCCCGATACGATGACCCTAGCCGCGGAGTAGCGATGCAGACCCCTTTTCATACCGTCAGCATCGTGATGATCGAGGACGATGAGGGCCACGCCCGGCTGATCGAGCGCAACATCCGGCGTGCGGGGGTCAACAACGAGATTCTGCCGTTTCGCGACGGGACCTCGGCACTCGAATTCCTGTTCGGGCCCGACGGCACCGGCGACGTGAGCGCGCGGCGCCACCTCCTGATCCTGCTCGATCTCAACCTGCCGGACATGACCGGCATCGACATCCTGGAGCGGATCAAGGCCAATCCGCACACCAAGCGCTCACCGGTCGTCGTCCTCACGACCACCGACGACAGCCGTGAGATCCAGCGCTGCTACGATCTCGGGGCGAACGTCTACATCACCAAACCCGTGAACTACGAGGGCTTCTCCAACGCCATCCGTCAGCTCGGGCTGTTCTTCTCGGTCATTCAGGTTCCCGAGAACTCATGAGCGACACGCCCGCCGCTTCCTGCCGCATCCTCTATATCGACGACGATCCCGGCCTCGGACGCCTCGTGCAGCGCTCGCTCCAGGCCCGGGGGCACCATGTCGAGCTGGCAGTGAGCGGCACGGACGGGCTGGCGCGGGCGCAGGCCGGCGAGATCGACCTCATCGCCCTCGATCATCACATGCCGGACCGGACCGGGCTCGAATTGCTGCCGCTGCTCCGAGCCCTGCCGGACGCGCCGCCGGTCATCTACGTGACCGGCTCCGAGGACAGCCGGGTTGCGGTGGCGGCCCTCAAAGCGGGCGCGGTCGATTACGTCTGGAAGGACGTGCAGGGCCAGTTCCGGGAATTGCTCGGCGAGGCGGTCGATACCGCTCTGCGTCAGGAGGCTCTGCGGCGCGACAAGGAGCGGGCGGAAGCCGCCGTCCGCGAGGCACGCGACCGGGCCGAGTTGCTGCTGCGCGAGGTGAACCACCGGGTTGCCAACTCCCTGACCCTCGTCGCGGCGCTCGCTCGGATGCAGACCAACGCGGTGGCGGACCCGGCGGCCAAGGAGGCGTTGGAAGAGATGCAGGCCCGCATCTCGGCCATCGCCGGCATCCACCGCCGGCTCTACACGTCGGAGGACGTCGAGGCCGTGGAAATCGATGCCTACTTGACCGGGCTCGTCGAGGAGTTGCAACTCGCGATGAAGGCGTCGGGGCGCGACCATGCCATCCGCCTGCACGCGGAGCCGGTCCGGCTGGCCACCGACAAAGCGGTCTCGCTCGGCGTCGTCGTCACCGAACTCGTCACCAACGCCTATAAGTATGCCTATCCCGCCGAGACACAGGGCGAAATCCGCGTCCAGGTGATGCGCGAGAGTCCCGACACGCTCTCGCTCACCGTCGAGGATGATGGGATCGGCTGGACAGGGGAGGGGGACGCGAAGGGCACCGGCCTCGGTTCGCGCATCATCCGGGCCATGGCCTCCAACCTGCGCTCTGTACTGACCTACGTTCCCGGCCCGAGCGGAACCCGCGCCGTCCTGTCGTTTCAAGCCTGACGCCGGGTCATCCCTCCGGAAGCGGCATCCGAAGCGCACCTTTGCAGGGCATTTTCTCGACTGAATGGGTGAACCGCGTCAGGCGAAGCCGGTCACCCGCGCAACAGTTCTCCTGCCCCTTTCTCCGAGACTTCGACCCGCCCGGCTCGGCCGGCGCGGGCTATTTTTGGAGTTATCGCCATCTGAAAAGAAGAGTTCGGCTTCGGGGAAACTCGGCCGTTCAGAATCGGCGGCAGCGGACCGCATCGTCGGCGGGCGAGGCGTGTACGACCTGCCCGCCCGCCGCCTTGCAGGTCGAGCGGAACGATCGCTCGGAGCGATGGAAGCCCCAGATGGCGACCATCGGTGCGACCATGATGAACACGGTCATTCCCATGATGAACGCAGGAAACCAATCCGGCATCCGCGGAGGCGATGGCGGCTCCGGCCGGATCGGCGGCATCGGTGCCAGGAAGGCCAGGAGCGGGAGCACGTCCAAGACGCTCATGGTTCGGGCTCATTCGCTGGGGTGGCACAGGCCGTGGGAGCGCCACGGTTGCCGGATGGATCGAGATTAACCAGCCGCAGCCGCGTTGGATCATCGTGAAACGCAACCTGGGCGATGCGTCGCAGCGGCGACCCGGAATGGCGGTTGCCGCCCGCCTGCTCTTCACCCGCTCGGCATCGAGGGGAGACCCAGGCCCGCGCAACAGGTGCCGGAGAGCCGACATCGCGTTGTTGGCGTCGTCGGCCGGCTTCCCCGGGACCGATGTCAGCAGGCCGCAATGGGTCATGTCGTCGGTGGCGGGGAACGACGGCAGCACGGCGTAGCTGTTCAGGCCCGGCCTCCCCGGCGTCGGTTCGGCCGCCTCCAGCACATCCGTCGGGCGCTGGCCTGATGCCGGATCGTAGCGCAGGGACGTCGCGGCCACGGAAATCACGATGACCCGAAGTGGCCGAGCCATTACGACGCACGATCCCCTTCAAGACGCAGTCGCGAAACGGCACAAAGCCTTCCTTGTTCGCCGCCGCTCGTTCGGTGCGACTGGAAAAATGAGAACGTGAGGCTGGTTTTCAGACGGGGTCGACCTCGAACGCCGTCGGATCTGGAACGCCCTTCGACTTCTTTAGC
>NZ_SRHQ01000027.1:0-65490 GCF_004683995.1 Methylorubrum sp. Q1
CGCGGCCGGCGGCAGGGCGCAGCGCATCGGCAGGTTGCGACGCAGCCGGTCGAGGGTCAGCACGCCCTCCGGACCGAACTGGCCCGGTGTCGCCACGGTCTCGGCCCGCCCGCCCCAGATGCGCCGGATCTCTTCGGGATCGAGGCCGACGGACTGGATCGTCACCGGATTGAGGGCGCGGGCGGGCGCCACCACGAGCTTGGCGCCGCTCTCGGTGCCGCCGGCATCGGGCACGAGTTCGAAATCGATGACGCGCTTGGCGGCGATGGCGAGGCGGGCGGCCAGCGTCGCGGCGGCATCCGCGGTCTCGCGGTCCGCAACCGGCAGCACGAGGCGCGGGCGCTGGCCCGGCGCGGTGAAGGGCACGGCCCCCGCCTTGACCGCCGCGAGATCGGGGCTGCGCACCGCCCGG
Source organism: Methylorubrum sp. Q1 (assembly GCF_004683995.1). NCBI lineage: Bacteria > Pseudomonadati > Pseudomonadota > Alphaproteobacteria > Hyphomicrobiales > Methylobacteriaceae > Methylorubrum > Methylorubrum sp. Q1. The sequence continues at coordinate 413 of NZ_SRHQ01000027.1, forward strand.
GCCAGGGACGGGATTTCGAGGCGGGTGCGGTCGAGAAAGAGGAAGCGCGGCTGCCGCGCCGCGGGCGAGAGGGTGTCGCAGACCTTGTCCGCCGCGTTCGGAAGCTGCGCGCTGATCTCGACGCTGTTCAGGCCCGGCCGCCACAGGCTCAAGGGCAGGGGGATGGCCTGATCGTCGAACACCTCACCGCGGGCATAGGGCAGCGGCACGCTCGCGGCGTTGCGGCCGTTGATGTCGACGACGATCTGGGCGCTCGAATCGAGCCCGGCTGCGTAGCCGCCGGCCAGGTGCAGCATGGCCTTGCCGTAGTCGGCGGGCACGAAATCGGGCGGAAAGCGCAGCTCGATCCGGGTGCGCAGCAGGCGCCCGTTGAACTCGCGGCTGGTGACGCCGAGGCGCTGCAATTCGAGCCGCTCGCCGCCCTGCACCTCGTAGCCCCGGATCAGGGGCGCGAGCGCCGTGCCCGGCCCGCTGCCGCCGGCATCGCCCGCCGCGGCGAGCTGGGCGGTCGCCGCCCGCACGTCGTCGGGGCCAAGGCCGGTCACGACGAGCGTCGGCGCGCGGTTGCTCCGCGGCGGCAGGAGGGCGAGCCGCGGCCCGGTGATCGGCCCGAGATCCTCGACGCCGTCCGTGCCGCGGATCTCGGCGGCGGTCCCCACGAGCAGGTTGACGCCGCTGCGGCCGGAGAGCGGCGGCCCGAAGCTGACCGCGGGCCGGGCGAGCCGGCTCACGACGGCGAGCGCCTGCACGGCGCCGATCATCCGCTCCAGACGCGGCAGGGTCGGCTTCTCGTTGAGCAGCACGCCCATGGGGAGGGCGCCGCTCTCGTCGGGTTCGAGGGCGGCCAGCGATTTCAGGTCGAGGTCGGCGGCCGGCGCGATCACCAGCCCGGAGCGCGAGGGATCGATCTGGGTCCAGAGCTCGTAGGTCGCCTCGATCGCGCAATCGACCCGGTGGCGCTGGCTCGCCGTCAGGGTCACGGCGTTGTAGCCGGCCTTGAGGACGCCGTCGGGAATCGCGAATTCCACGACCTTGACGGCGCCGGGGGCCTGAATCCGGGTCCAGCCGACCTTGGTGCCGTTGACGAGGCCGGTGAGTTCCGAGCCCTCCGGCGCCACCGAGATCGCCGAGAGGTAGGAGACGCGCAGCCGTGCCGCGCCCCGCGCCTGCCCCTCGGTGAGGTAGACCGGGTATTGCAGCACGTCCTCCTCGCCCGAGAGGCGGAAGCCGCGGGTGCCGGCGGGCAGGCGGCGGGCCGGGGCGATGGTCGCCTGGATCTGCGGGCGGCGTCCGCCGTCGGCGCTGTCGGGGGCCGACGGGCGGCCTTGCGCTGCCGGGGCGGCGGACGACGTGGGGGCGCGCGCGGGGATTTGCGCAGGGGCTTGAGCCGGTGCCGGGCCCTGCTTTCGCAGGGCGTCTCCGGTCGGCGGCACCGTCAGGCGCTCGGCCGGACCGGTCCCGAGGAAGCTCTGCGCGCGGGCCGGCACCCCGCCCATGAGCAGCGTGCAGACGAGCGCGACGGCCAGGGCCGGCGTCCGAGTGGCCCGGCGCGCGGGTCCGAGGCCGGCTCGTGGAAGAGGCTGCACCGTCATCGCGCTCACGCCGTGCCCGTGCCGCGCCCGGTCCGACCGGCAAGCGCGCGCTCATTCTCGTAATCGAGCATCATGCGCACCCAATCGTTCGAGGCGCGGGCAGGCGGGTTGGCCGAAGGGCTGGAGGAGGGGGCGGGCTGCGCGTTCACCGGGGCCTGAGCCGTCGGGGCTGGGCTTCGCGTCTCGGCCGTCACAGGCTCCCTCGGAGCCTGTGGGGCGGCCTGGAACGCGTAGGCCTGCACCGCTGGCGCAAGCAGCGGCTCGGGCAGGCTCGCCCCGGTCGGCGCCTGTTCCGGGGCATCGTAGATCGGCGAGGTGCCGTCGATCACCGGCGCCACCGCCGGTCGCGCGTCGGCGGCGAAGGCGTAGCGCACGGCGCGGAACGGCTCGGAAAGGCCCCACCAGATGAATTGCAGCGTGCCGGTCAGGATATCCTTGTGGCGGCGGCGGCGCATCTGGAAGCGGCGCATCGCCTCCGCATCGCCGTACATCAGGCCGGCGAGCGCCACGTAATCCTGTGGGCGCAGGCGGCCGAAGCTCAGGCGGGCGAAGGCCTCGTCCTTGGTGCGGTCGATCCGCTCCAGGGTCACCGGCAGGGCGCCGGCCGGGCGCGCGCCCGCCACCGGGATGACGGTGAGCGCCCCCGTGAGCTTGCGGTGTCCGCCCTCCGTCGGCAGCAGGGCGGCGGGCAGGCGCACCGTGCAGGCTTCGGCCGAGACCCGCTCGATCGACACGTCGATGGCCCGGCCGCCCAGCGTGATCTGGCCGCGCCGGTTGATGGCCAGCGAAGGCGCCCGCTCCAGTTGGCGGCGCTCGGCGCAGACCCCGAGGGCCGCGCCCGCGGTCAGCAGGTTGAAGAAGTTCCACAGGCCGACCACCAGCATCAGGTTGGTCACGCCCGGCTCGAACAGGTAGCGCCACGTCGCGACCGCGCAGCCCGCCGCCAGCAGCCCGTAGACGGCGAAGAACGGGAGCGAGGCCGACGAGAGATGGTCGTGGTCGAGGCTGATCCCCTTGTCGGTGACGTTGAAGGTCGGCTTTCGCGGCGACCAGATCACCGAGACGATGGCCTTCGACAGATAGAGGCCTTGAACGTATTCGTAGAGCTCCGAGACGAAGGGCCAGCGGAACTTGCCGTAGACGTAGTTCTGCATCATCAGGTTGATGACGATGTAGGTTGCCGTATAGGCGATCGATTCATCGACGCTGGCAACGAAAATCTTCAGATCGAAGAAAATGTGCAGCAGCGGCGCGAACATGAAAATCAGCCGCGGCACGGGGAAGAACCAGAACGTCATGCTCGAGAGGTAGGCGATCTTCTGGATCGGCTTGAGCCCCTTCTGCAGCGCGGGGTTCTTCAGGAGCAGGATCTGGAACATGCCCTGGCACCAGCGCGAGCGCTGGCCGATGAAGGCCGAGAGCGTCTCCGGCTGGAGGCCGGCGATCAGGGGCTTGTCGACATAGGCACTGGTCCAGCCGCGGGAATGCAGCTCGAAGGCGGTCTCGCAATCCTCGGTGATGGTGATGCCGGAGAATCCCCCGGCCTCGTCGAGGGCGGTGCGGCGCAGCAGGGCGGCGGAGCCGCAGAAGAACGAGCCGTTCCACTTGTCGAGCCCGCGCTGCGTCACCGCGTAGAACATCTCGTTCTCCGACGGCATCCGCTCGAAGGTCTTCAGGTTCCGCTCGATCGGATCGGGGTTGAGGAAGGCGTGCGGGGTCTGGACGAGGAAGAGCTTCGGGTCTTCGGCGAAGTAACCCACCGTCTCGCTCAGGAACGAGCGGAACGGGACGTGGTCGGCATCGAGCACGACGACGATCTCGCCGGTGGCGAAGGCGAGCCCGTTGTTGAGGTTGCCCGCCTTGGCGTGCTCGTTGCGGGCGCGGGTGAGGTAGCGGCAGCCGAGTTCCTCGGCCAGCACCGTCAGCTCCCGCCGCCGGTCGCGGGCGGCCTTGGCCTTCTCCGGGTTGGGGTCGGCGCATTTCTGGTCCGAGCCGCCGTCGTCGAGAAGCCAGACGTTAAGCTTGTCGGGCGGGTAGTTCATCTGGCGCGCGGCCGCCAGCGTCATCGCCAGGATGGCGGCGTCCTCGTTGTAGCTCGGCACGAACACGTCGACCGTCGGCAACTCGGCCGCGCGCGCCGCCGGGGGCGGGGGCCGCTTGAGCGGGTCGGCGTTGATGATGAGGCTCACGAACAGGATGAAGACGCAGTACAATTCGCCCACGAGCAGCAGCAGGCCAAAGCCGAAGCTGACCGGATCGCCGGGGGAGGGCAGCGTATCGGTGACCCGCCACAGGATGTAGCGGAGCACCACGAGGCTCCCGAGCGCCAGGAACACGAAGCGAGTGCGCGGCCCGTCGAGGAACAGCCACAGCACGATCATCGCCGCCATGGCGGCGAGACTCATGGCGAGCTGATTCTGCGTCCCGACCGGTTGGCTCAGCAGGATGAGGCCGGCAACCGTCGTTCCCATCCAGGCCAGCCACCGCAGCGCACGTATCACACTCGCCACCCCTGCCTCGTGGACGGATCCATCATGAAAATACGACGATTTCCGGATGCGTTCACGACGCCGCCGTCCCGCTCTGCGAACAAGGTTGATTTTGCGATGCAGAGCGTAGCGTCATCCGGAGAAAATGTCCGAAGATTCGGCAGAAATTCCGCGAAAATGACATGCGGTTGCGAGGAATGTCTTCCTGATACGGAAGCCATTCTTCGCTTGAGACAGCATTACTTTGCCGTGAGACGCGGAGACAAGGCGGCGGATTGTCCTCGTTGATCCAAGTGCTTGGCTTCGGCCGGCGGTCCGCCCGCTCTAAAAGTTCGCGCGCGCCTCGATGCTGGAATAGTAGCCCGTGCCCTGGACGCGGTCCCGCACGTAGCCGGCCGCGAGCGACATCTGGACCGGGCCGAAGCTCAGGCCCGAGAGATGGGCGCCGACGCGGTACTGGCGGAAGAAGTCGTCGCCGAGGAACAGCGCCTCCGGGCCGATATAGACGCCGTCGGCGACCATGTAGCCGACGCGGAAACGGGAATAGTAGGCGTTGAACTTGGTCGAGTAGGAGCCGTAGGCCGAGACCATGGTCCGGTCGGTCGGCGTGGCGTAGAAGTTTCCGGCGACCTTCAGGCCGACGCCCGTTCCGACGACCGGGTTGCCGGGGTCGGGGATCGAGAGTTGGTTGCTGCGGACGTTGAAGCCGACATAGCCGGCGAGCGCTGCCTCCCGCCAGATCCACTCATAGCCGGTGAGCAGCGAGCCCTCCTGCTGGTAGCCGGTGACGCGGGCGCCGACGGCCTGTCCGGGATAGGAGTAGGTGCCGGCCACGGCCTCGACGCGCACGCGCGCGCCGCTCACCGTCGGCGGGCTGCCGAGTGCCGTCGTCACGGTGAAGGAGCCGAAGGCCGAGGAGTTGGAGGTGATGCTGGTCGAGCCATCGACGGCCACCGCCCAACTGTCGTCCACCGCCTGCGCTTGCGCGCCGGTGTACCAATCGACGCTCGCGGTCGCGGGGGCCGGAGCCGGCAGGTCGGCGGCTCGGGCCGGGGCGGCGATCACGGCCGCAAGCCCGCAGGCAAGAATACAGAGATTCCCGGGAGCCCGTTGATGGTTGCGAGAAACCACAGCCATTCGATCCTCGGATACGCACACGCTACGCACCGATTTATCGGGGCCCACGGTTAACAAGAGCCTCTCCGAAACCAGGAAAGCCTGATTCATCTCGGCCGAGATCTTGTCAGGCATTCACGATGCCGGGTGGATTCAGGCCGCCCGGGCCTGCGGGGCCGCCGCGCTCAGCACCGCCGCGAGATCGTCGGGGCGGAACGGCTTGTCCAGTTGCAGGAACTGCCGCGCCGCGGCCGGCAGATGCCCGTGGGGGCTCGCCAGGATGATCCGGATGTCGGGATAGCGCTCGACCACCGTCGCGGCGAGCTGGAGGCCGGTCATCACGGGCATCGACTGGTCGGCGACCATGGCGTCGTAATCCGCGCTCTCGCCGAGCAGCGCGAGGGCGTGCTCGCCCGAGGCAGCCTGAACCACGTCGTGGCCGAGATCGGCCAGCGCCTCGGCGAGGCTCGCCCGGACGAGGCCGTCGCTCTCCACCAGGAGCACGCGCAGGGGGGAGTGCCAGAGGGCGGGCTGCTCCGGCTGCCGCTCGGTGGCCCGCAGCCAGATCTCCGCGACGAAGGCGTCCTCGCCGGTCCCGTCGGAGACGGGGCGCCAGCCGGCGTCGATTTCTTCGAGGAGCCGGGCCACCGTCTCCAGCGAGCCTAGGCAGGGTGTCCGCGCCGTCCGGCCGGGCTCGTGCTGTCCGCTGGCGACGAGGAGGCGCACGTAAGCGCCCGGCGGCAGGCCGAAGCCCGTCTCCGTCTCGGTCACCTCCTCGGCGGCCCCGACCGCGAAGCCGTGCAGCCCGTGATCGCGGAAGTGGAAGGCGAGGTTGAGCAGGACGAGTTCGAGGATCCGCTCGGCGCACAGCACCTTCGGCAGGTCGCCGGGCACGCGGTTGATGACTGGCACGTCGCGCAGCACGTTGGCCCCCATGAAGGCGAGGGCGGCCTCGACGCTCGTGCCGACGTCGCACTCGGCCAAAGCCTCGCCCTCGCCGCGCACGAGCCCGAGCATCCGCCGGGTCAGCGCCGCCCCGCGCTCGGCGCCCGCGAGCGCCGCATCGACGAGGCGTGCCGGCTCCGGGTTCAGGCCGTGACGCCGGCGTACGGTCGCGAGGTTGGCCTGCACGATCGTGAGCACGTCGTTGAAGTCGTGGACGATGCCGTCGGTCACGCGGCGCAGGATCGCGTTGCGCCGCCGCTCGTTCAGGCCCGAGGGCGTCTCCGACACGCCGCCCTCGATCGCCCGGCTCAGGGCGTGGATGCGGCTGCCGTCGCCCGCCGCGCGCAGGAAGCGCACCAGCACCCGCCGCTCCGCTTCGGGAACGGGCTCGGCGCCGTCGGCGCGGGCGCGCAGCACCACGTCGTGCGGCCCGTCGGCCCGGCGCGCGGCTTCGAGGGTGAGATCGAGGAGGGCGTGGTCCTCCGGCTCGAACCATTCGGCGAGGTCGGACAGGTCGGTGGCGTGGTCCGAGGCCGTCGCCGTCCCGGTCCGGTCGGAATCCGACCAGACGACCTGGCGCGTCTCCGGGTCGATCTCCCAGCAGGTCCAGCCGGACATCGCCTCGAAGGTCTGAAGCCGGCCTTTGATCCGGTCGAGACCGGTTCCCGCCAGCGCCAGCGCCGCCTCGCGGCTCTGGGAGCGGCCGGCGACCGCTTCGGTCAGCGCCGCGATCTCGCGCACCGGGGAGGCTGCAGCCTCGTCCGGCCCGGCCTCGCCCTGGGCGAGGCGTTGCAGCGGCTGCGCGGCGCGGCCCCCCATGGCGTAGCCGAGCCCGGCGGCCGCGCCCACCACGGCGAGCGCCAGCGCCAGGATGCGCCCGTCGGGCAGCAGACCCGCCGCCACGCTCGGCGGCGCATAGGCGGTCACCACCCAACCGGGAGAGCTGAGTTCGCGCCCGCTCTGGACGGGCGCGGAGGCCGAGCGGTGCTCGCCCCAGGGCGCGGACGCGGTGCCTGCGAGCAGCCGCCCGTCGGCGCCGCTCACGGTGAAGGCGATCGTTTCGGGCAGGTCGAGCGCTCGGCGCAGGCGGGGGCCGATCTCGAGGAAGGCAGGGCCGGCGCGAAGCTGGATCCGGTCGGAGCGTCCGGGCATCCCGAGGGAGAGGACGACATCGAAGGGTGCCGTCTCGTCCCCCTGGGTTGCGATGACGACCTCGGCGTTGCGCGCCCGCGCGAACCAGGGCTGCCGGGCGACGCTGCTGCCGGGCCGGCGCGGATCGGCGGCGGCGCGCACGCTGCCATCCGCGCCGATCAGCGCGGCATCCCCGTAGCGCGGGTTGAGCGCGAGCCAGTCCCGGAGCAGGGCCGAGCGCTCGGCCTCACCCAGCGTCGGATCGCCGGGGCGCAGCAGCAGCGCGACGGTGCGCGCATCCGCGACGCTGCCGTGCAGTTCGGCATCGACCGCGTCCGCGAAGGCGCGCGCGCCCGTCATCGCGGCACGCTGCGCGCCGTCCGTGGCGGGGCCGGCCCCGAGCATGGCGGTCCCGATCCAGGCGAGCCCGAGCGCCGCCGCCGCGATCAGGGCGAGCTGGGCCGCGTTCAGCACCTTGAGCGAGATCCGGACGGAATCCAGCATGCGGGGGCTCCGCCGGCACAGCTTGCCGGCCGCAGGGAACCGGGATTGGTATTCCTGCCCTTTAGACGAGGCCGCGAAGCGCTTAAGAGCCGGTTAATGCTGGCGGCATTCACCGCCGGACGGCCCGGTGTTGCCGGGAAGAGCCTCGCCCCGCACGCGAGAAACATCGAAAGCTATTCAGCGGGCCGGCAAACCGGCAGCCTCCTCGAATCGGATGCGACATCGCCCGACCGCCTTTAGAGGGTTTTGTGGTTTTTGTGGCATAGACGTTGCGAGGATGCGTCGGCTGGCCGTGAGGGCCGGTGACGGCGAGCACGAGCGTTTCCCCCCAACGCCCCCGCGGGGGCGGCTCTCGTGAGCGATTCCACCGGGACGGGATCGGCCTCGCCGTCTTCAAGGATGCGGAGCGCGAGATCGAGATGAACGCAATGGCCCTTTCCGTCGCCGTCGCCCCCGAGATGACCGAGGATGCGCTGGCGGCGCGGCTGATCGAGATGACGGTCGAGGATTGCCAGCGCGCCTTTGCCGAGGGCAGCGTCACCGCGGAGGCGCTGGCCGAAGCCTTCCTGGCGCGGATCGAGACCTACAACCCGCGCTACAAGGCGCTCATCGTGATGAATCCGCAGGCACTCGATGACGCCCGCGCCATCGATGCCCGCCGTGCGGCCGGCGAGGCGCTGGGGCCGCTCGCCGGGGTGCCCGTCGTTATCAAGGACACGATGGACATGGCCGGCCTGCCGAGCACCGGCGGCTGGCACTTCCTCAGCGCCGAGGCCGGCGGCGTCGATCTGATCCCGGCCACCGACGCGCCGGTGACGGCGCGGATGCGCGCGGCCGGCTGCGTCATCCTCGGCAAGACCAACGTGCCGGTGCTGAGCCATACCGGCAGCCACGCCAACGATTCCTGGGCCGGCCCCACCCTCAACCCGGCGGCACCCGACCGCATTCCCGGCGGCTCCAGTGCCGGCACCGCCACGGCGGTGGCCGCGAGCCTCGCCATCCTCGGGCTCGCCGAGGAGACCGGCGGCTCGATCCAGAACCCGGCCTCGGCGCAGGGCCTGGTCGGCATCAAGCCGAGCTTCGGTCTCGTGCCGAATGCCGGCGTGATGCCGCTGGCCGGCAGCACCCGCGACGTGGTCGGGCCGATCGCCCGCTGCGTGCGCGACGCCGCCCTCACCCTCGACGCGCTCGCCGGCTATTCCGCGGCCGATCCCAAAACCGTGGCCGGCATCGGCAAGCGCCCGGCCGCGGGCTACGCGGCGGGGCTCGACGCGGGCGCGCTGGCGGGCAAGCGCCTCGGCCTCTACGGACCCGGCTGGCGCGACCTGCCGCTCTCGGAAGAGGCGAGCGCCCTCTACGCACGGACGCAGAAGGAACTGGAGGCGGCCGGCGCCACCCTGGTGGCCGACCCCTTCGCCGGCACCGAGTTCGCCGCCATCGCCGAGCCGACGCCGGGCCTCGTCTACTTCGACGCCCGCGGTTTCGAATCCGCGCCCTACGATCTCCAGCTCTATCTGGAGCGGATGGGGCCGGACGTGGCGATCCGCAGCTTTGCCGCCTTCGCCGAAGCGACGAAAGCCGAGGACGCGTTCGCGCCCGGCGGCGTGCTGCATCCGATCACCAACCTGCCGGGGCTCGCGCCCTGCCTTGCCGACCCGGCGAGCCCGCCCGACCTCTCCGACTTCCTCGCCGCCCGCGAGGCCTATCTCGCTTTGTTCGACCGGGTGATGGCGGAGCACGGGCTCGACGCCCTGGTCTTCCCGCAGATGCGGGCCGAGCTGCCCCCGCTGCACGGCCCCGGCACGCTGCTCGAGACCACGGTCTGCGAGATCAATATCGCCGGCCTGCCTGGGGTGACGCTGCCGGCGGGCGCCTACGCCTCCGGCGCGCCGTTCAACCTGATCTTCGTCGGCCGGATGTGGAGCGAGGGTGACCTGCTCGCCTGCGCCTACGCCTACGAGCAGGCGACGCATCACCGCCGCGCCCCGGCCCTCGACGCCTGATTCTCTTCTCGGTCCGGGCAAGAGCCCGTCCGGCCCCAATCGGCCGGACGGGCTTGCTGCGTGGGCTTGCACGCTGCGGCCCTTGCACGCTGTGCACGTCCTGAAATTGTGCGCGACCGTTTCACGGCCGCGGCGCTATCTTGGCCCTGAACGGGGACAGGGCCGGGATGCTGACCGATCATCGCCACGAGGAAATTCTCTCGCAGCTTGCGCAGACGGGACGCGTCGGCGTCACCAGCATCGCGGCCACCCTCGCGGTCTCCGACGAGACGATCCGGCGTGACCTGAAGATGCTGGAGGAGCGCGGGCTGCTGCGGCGCATCCACGGCGGTGCCGTCCGGCCCCGCCTCGATCAGGAGCGCCCGCTCACCGAGCGCAGCGGGCTCAACAGCCGCGAGAAGGGCCGCGTCGCCGCGCTCGCCGAGGGGCTGGTGGAGGACGGGATGTCGATCTTCATCGACACCGGCACCACCACGCTGGCCCTTGCCCGGCGGCTCACCACCCGCAAGCTCACGGTGACGACGAACTCGATCGACCTCGCACTGCTGCTGGCCGACAGCCCGGCGCGGGTGAACCTGACGCCGGGCCGGCTGCGGCCGAACGACAACGCGCTCGTCGGCTACGACACCGTGGACTATGCCCGGCGCCACTTCTTCGACCTCGCGATCATGGGCATCGCCGCCTGCGACCTCGCGCAGGGCTGGATGGACTACGAGGAGCACGAATCCGTCCTGCGCCGGGCGCTGCGGGGCCAGACCCGGCGGGCGGTGCTGCTCGCCGATTCCCGCAAGTTCGGGCGCCAGGCCAACCTCCAGACCTTCGATCTGGCCGCGCCGCTCACCGTGGTGACCGACCGCCCGCCGCCCGAGCCCTTCGCCGAGCGCTTCAGCCGGCACGATGTCGATCTGATCTGCGGGTGAGGCCGGTGGCTTGGAGACGGCGCCTCGATCCATGGGTTCACGGCGTCGGAAGCGTCGTCGTGACCTCGGGCGGGGTCTCGCGCACGGCGCGCAACTCGTACCAGAGAGCGTTGAGCACGCCGACCGCGGCGGCCAGTCCGAGGCCGAGGATCCAGGCGAAGTACCACATCGTCGCGAGTCCTGATGCGAGAGCAGGGGGCCAGAAAAGCAGGCCCCGGCGCCGCCGGGGCCGGGATCGTCAGTAGGCGGCCGAGCCGGGGGCGGTGATGTCGCGCTCCGAGACCTTGCCCCACAGCACCCGGTAGACCCACGCCGTGTAGGCGAGGATGATCGGCAGGAAGACCACCGTCGCGATCAGCATGTTACGCAGGGTCGCCCGGCTGGAGGAGGCGTCGAACACGGTCAGCGCGTGGCCCGGATGCGTGTTCGAGGGCAGGATGACCGGGAACATCGACAGGCCGACGGTGGCGATGATGCAGGCGATGCCGAGGCTGGAGGCCAGGAGGGTCAGCCCCTCGTGCCGGGTGCGGAAGCCCAAAGCCGCGAGCAGCGGACCGGCGATGCCGAGGAGCGGCACCAGGGCGAGCGCGGGATGGGCCCGGAAGTTGGCGAGCCACGCGCCCGCATCCGCCACCACCGCCTTGGTCAGCGGGTTGGACGGGCCGTCGCCGGGAAGCGGGCTCACCACCCGGTAGCCGCCGAAGGCGCCGGCCCAGATCAGGAGGCCGCCGAGTGCGAACAGGGCGGCGGTGGCGAGCGCGGCCTTGAGCCCGATGGCGCGGGCGCGCTCGGCGACCGGCCCCTCGGCCTTGAAGGCGAGCCACGCCGCGCCGTGCGCCACCAGCATCGCCAGCGAGACGCCGCCGCAGAGCAGCGCCAGCGGGTTGAGCAGGCCCAGCAGGCTGCCCCCGTAGATCGGGCGAAGGTCGCTCGTGAAGTGGAAGGGCACGCCCTGGAGCACGTTGCCGACGGCGACGCCGAAGATCAGCGCCGGCACCGCGCCGCCGACGAACAAAGCCCAGTCCCAGCGTGCGCGCCAGGCCGCGCTCGCCCGCTTGGAGCGGTACTTGAACGCCACCGGCCGCAGGATGAGGGCGAACAGCACGAGGAACATGGCGAGGTAGAAGCCGGAGAAGCTCAGCGCGTAGAGCGCGGGCCAGGCGGCGAAGATCGCGCCGCCGCCGAGCACCAGCCAGACCTGGTTGCCTTCCCAGGTGGCGGACACGGTGTGGATTGCCACCCGCCGCTCGACATCGGTGCGCCCGACGAAGGGAAGCAGGGCGCCGACGCCGAGATCGAAGCCGTCGGTGACGGCAAAGCCGATCAGCAGCACGCCGAGCAATACCCACCAGATCAGGCGTAAGCTTTCGTAGTCCGAGAGAAGGGCGAGCATGGAGGGAAATTCCTCAGGGGAGGGGCCGGCGCGACGGCAGGGACGGCCGGCTAGGAGTGCCTCACAAAACCTCCGATCTCTGACCGTTCTCGCTTTGGCGAGGACGGCCCAGCGGGAGTTTTGTGAGAGACACGAAGGGGGAGAGGGCTATTCGGCGGCGGCGACGAGGCCGGCCTCGCTCCGGTTCGTGCCGGCGCCGGGGAAGAGGGCGGCCGGGTCCTCGGCCAGGGTCTCGGGCCCCTTGGCGATGGCACGCAGCATCAGCTGCACCTCGATCACCGCGAGCACGCCGTAGACCAGGGTGAAGCCGGCGATGGTGATGAGGAGGGAGGGGATGCCGAGTTCGGAGGTCGCGAGCGCGGTCGGCAGCACGCCCTCGATGATCCAGGGCTGGCGGCCGAACTCGGCAACGAACCAGCCGAACTCGATCGCGATCCAGGGCAGCGGCAGGGCGAAGAGCGCGGCCCGGAACAGCCAGCGCGGCGCCTCGGCCTCGCGGGCGGTGTACCAGAGCGCGGCGCCGAACAGGCCGATCAGCAGGAAGCCGCAGGCCACCATCGCCCGGAAGCTGAAGAACAGCGAGGGCACGTGCGGCACGGTGGACCACGCCGCCCTGTCGATATCCGCGTCGGTCGCCGTCCGTGGATCGCTGATCAGCGGCTTGAGGAGCTGCGCGTAGCCGAGGTCGGTTTGCGTCCGGGCGAACTCGGCGCGGGCCGCCTCATCCGTGCGGTCGGCCTTGATCCGCTCCAGCGCGGCGTAGGCGACGAGCCCGTTGCGGATGCGGTCCTTGGCGTGCCCGACCAGTTCGGTGATGCCGGGGATCTCGGTCGACAGCGAGCGGGTGCCGATCAGGCCCATCGCGTAGGGGATGTGGAGCGCGTAGCGGGTGGTGCGGCTCTCCAGATCCGGGACGCCGATTGCCGTGAAGGCGGCCGGCGGGGCTTCCGTGTGCCACATCGCCTCCATGGCGGCGAGCTTCATCTTCTGGTGGTCGGTGACGGCGTAGCCGCTCTCGTCGCCGAGCACGACGACACTGAGCGCCGAGGCGAGGCCAAAGGCCGCCGCGATGGCAAACGAGCGCTTGGCGAGTTCGAGATGCCGCCCGCGCAGGATGTAGAAGGCCGAGACGCCGAGCACGAAGACCGCGCCGCAGACATAGCCGGCCGAGACCGTGTGGACGAACTTCGCCTGCGCCACCGGATTGAAGATCACGGCGCTAAAATCGGTCACCTCCATGCGCATCGTGTCGGGGTTGAACAGAGAGCCGACCGGGTTCTGCATCCAGCCGTTGGCGATCAGGATCCAGAGTGCGGAGAAGTTGGTGCCCAGCGCCATCAGCCACGTGACGATGCAGTGGGCGAGCGCCGTGAGCTTGTCCCAGCCGAAGAAAAACAGCCCGACGAAGGTCGCCTCCAGGAAGAAGGCCATCAGGCCCTCGATGGCGAGCGGGGCCCCGAACACATCGCCGACATAGTGCGAATAGTAGGCCCAGTTCATGCCGAACTGGAACTCCATGGTCAGGCCCGTGGCCACACCCAGGGCGAAATTGATCCCGAACAGGAGGCCCCAGAACTTGGTCATGTCGCGCCAGATCTTACGGCGCGTCATGACGTAGACCGTCTCCATCATGGCGACGAGAATCGAGAGTCCGAGCGTCAGCGGCACGAACAGGAAGTGGTACATCGCCGTCAGCGCGAATTGCAGGCGCGACAGATCGACGAGCAGCGGATCGGTCATGGGAGGCTCCTTGTCCGACGCCGCCTGTCGCGCCGCCGCGCTTGGCGATCCTTGACGCAGATCAAGGCCGCTCTCGCGGCCCCCGCCGCACAAGGCGGCATGACCCGACGATCCCCCCGCGCCCGATCCGGCCGCGCCAGCCTCGAGCCCGCGGCGCTCGCCCTCGCCCACGGTGTGGCGCGGGCCGGCCTCTCGCGCCTCCACGGCCTCCAGGCCCTGCGTTGTGCCGCGACGCTCGGGCTCGCCGTGGCGCTGGCGCGGCTCGCCGGCACGCTGATCGAGACAGGGCAACTCGACGCGATCGCGCTCGGCCTCGCCGGGGCCTGCCTTCTCGCGGGTGCCGGCCTGGCGAGCGCGATCGAAGCGCGCAGTGCCGCCCTGGAGGCGGAGGTCGCCGTTGCGCTGATCGATGCCGCCGAGGCGCGGCTCGCCGCGATGCCGGCCCGCGCCGCCGCCGACCTGCCGCGCGGGGCGGTGATCGCCGGATTGCAGCGGCATCCCGGCGCGCTGGCCCGCCTCGTCGTCGGCCACGCCGCGGCGCGGCGGATGATGGCGCTCGGGCCGGTGCTGACGGCGGGGGCGGTGGCCGTCGTCTCGTGGCAGGCGGCTTCGGCGCTGCTCCTCGCCACACCGGTGATGATCGTGTTCTTCGCCCTCGTCGGCGGCATGATCCGCGACCGGGCCGCGGCCCAGGAGGCGGCGCTCGGGCGCCTCGCCACACAGTTCGCCGACCGGGTGCGGACGCTGCCGACGATCCTCGCTGCCCACGGCCTTCCCCGCGAGACGGCCAAGCTCGACCGGTGGCTCCAGGCCTATGCCGACGGCACCATGGGCGTCCTGGCGGTGGCCTTCCTCAATGCGGGCGTGCTCGACTTCTTCGCCTCGCTCGCCATCGCGATCCTGGCGGTGTTCCTCGGGCTCGGCCATCTCGGTCTCGCCGAGATTCCTGGTTTTGCGCATCTGGCGCTCTGGCAGAGCTTGCTGATCCTGCTGCTCGCACCCGAGTATTTTCTGCCGTTCCGCCGCTACGCCGAACTCTACCATGCCAAGGCCGAGGGTGAGGCCGCCGCCGAGGCGCTCGCCGGGGTGTTTTCGGAAGAAGCCGAGACGAGGCCCGAACGCGGCTTGGCTCCGGCGGTGCCGGGCGCCCGCGGCCTCGTCCTGCCCCATGCCGGACCGGTCCCCGATTTCGACCTGCCGGAAACCGGCCTCGTCGCGCTGACCGGGCCGAGCGGGGCCGGCAAGTCCACCCTGCTGCGGATGCTGGCCGGTGTTGAGGCGCCGCTTTCCGGGGCCGTCCGCTTGCCGGGGCCCGGCCGTCCGGCGACCTGGGTCTCCCTCGACACGCCGATCCCGGCCGGCACGCTCGGCGCGGCCATCGCGGACGGCACCCTCGCGGCGCCCGAGGCCGTGGCGGCGGCCGCCGCGACCCTCGGCCTGGGCGACGATTCGCACTGGCCCGGCGGCCTCGATGCCCCCGTGCGGGCGGGCGCTGAAAACCTCTCCGGCGGCCAGCGGGTCCGTATCGCCGTCGCGCGCCTGCTGCTGCGGCCGGGCACCGCCTTCTGTGACGAGCCGACCGCCAAGCTCGATCCCGAGAACGCCGCGCGGGTGCGCCAAGCCTTGGCCTGTGCCGCCCGCACCCGCCTCGTCATCGTGGCGACCCACGACCCGGCGCTGGCGGCGATGGCCGACCGGCGCATCGCCCTCGGGGCCATCCCTTGCGAGAGGCAGGCCGCGTGATGCGCACCCGCTCCGATACGACGCCGGCCGGTTCCGGCCGCGCCGTAACGTCCCGAGCTTGGACCCTCGCCTTCGCCCTCGCGGCGCTGGCGCTCGCGGCGAATCTCGCGCTGGCCGGCACTGCCGTGACCTTCCTGGCCGCGGTGGCCTTGGCCGGCACCGGGCCGGCGGCCTTCGCCTTCAACTTCCACCATCCCGCCGCTCTGG
Organism: Methylorubrum sp. Q1; assembly: GCF_004683995.1. Classification (NCBI taxonomy): domain Bacteria; kingdom Pseudomonadati; phylum Pseudomonadota; class Alphaproteobacteria; order Hyphomicrobiales; family Methylobacteriaceae; genus Methylorubrum; species Methylorubrum sp. Q1. Next base: position 16,196 of record NZ_SRHQ01000027.1, read on the forward strand.
TGCGCCTGTTCGCGCTGCTGCGCACGGGCGCGCGCTACGGCGAGCGCATGGCCAGCCACCGCGCGGCGCTGACCGATCAGGTCCGCCGCCGCGCCGGCCTGTTCGCGGCCCTGGCGCGGGCGCCGGAGAGCCGCGGCGCCGGCTGGCAACTCGGACGACCGGAGCGCCTCGCCGACTTCATCGATGACGTCGCCGACATCGACTACGCCCGGCTGCGCGTCGGCTTTCCCCTCGCCACGACCGGCGCGGCGCTTGCCGGTCTCGTGCTCGCCACGGCCCTCGTGGCGCCGCTCGCGCTCCTTCCCGTCGCGGCGCTCGCGCTGGCGGGCGGCCTCGTGGCCCGACACGCGCTGACGCGGCTCGCGGCCATCGAGGCGTGGGTCCGCCGCGCGCGGCGCACCGCCGCCGCCGATCTCGGAGCGGCTTTGGCGGGCGCGGTTCCCCTCGACGCCGAGGGGCAGCGCGGCCCGGTCCTGCGGATCGCCCTCGATCCCCTGCGCGATGCCGAACGCGAGGCCGCCTGCGGACGGCGCGCGCTCGCCCGGCTCGAGGCCGTGCTGGCGCTGGCCGGCCCCGCCATCGCCCTGGCCGTGCTGCTCACGCCCTGGAGCGCGGGCGCCCGCGGTACCGCGCTCTTGCCCGCCGCCTTCCTGGCCTTCACGTGGCTCGCCCTCGCGGAGCCGATCCTGTCCCTGCCGCGGGCGCTGCTCGGCTCCGTCCGCGCCCGCCTCGCCCGCCAGTCCCTCGCCGTGGAGGGCGGCCACGCCGCGGAGCCGGCCCCCCGGCCCGGTCCGGCCCTCGGCGCCCTGACCCTGCACGGCCTACGCCTGCGGACGCCGGACGGACGCGATCTCGGCCCGGCGCCGGAGTTGGCCATCGTGCCCGGCACGCCGCTGACCCTCGTCGGCGCCAGCGGCTGCGGCAAGACCACCCTGTTGAAGGCGCTCGCCGGCTGGAGCGCGGAGCGGCCCGGCGAGACGATCCGGCTCGGCGGCGCCGTCCGCCCGGCGGCCGAGCGGCGGGGGCTGACGCATCTGAGCCTGCACGATGCGGCGATCCTGTCCGACACCGTACGCGAGAACCTGTTCGCGCCCGGCGCCTCCGACGCGGCTTTGTGGGCGGCGCTGGAGGCCGTCGAGCTCGAAGCCCGCATCCGCGCGGCCGGCGGCCTCGATGCCTGGATCGCCGAGGGCGGCCTTTCGCTGGGCGAAGCGCAACGCCTCAACCTCGCCCGCGCTCGGCTGAGCCCGGCTCCCGTCATCCTGCTCGACGAGCCGGCCGAGCATCTCGGTGACGATCAGGCCGCACGCATCCTCGGTCGCCTGCTCGCGCACTGGCATGACCGCATCGTCGTGCTGACGAGCCACCGCCCGGATCTCGGGCTGCCCGGGCGCCGGGTCTCGCTCGGGCCGGATTGAGGCAAGCCCAACCCGAACGCCGAGGGGCGGGCCGCGGCGAGGCTCGGTGCCGGCCGGTTTTGCGCGGTCAGGCGTCGGCAAGGCATCCATGCGCTGCCCTCGGTGCGCCATCTCGCGAAGCAGTCGCGGTCGCGAGAATCGGCATGGATCCCTTCACGGCATCCGTTCCGATCAAGAAGATCGAAAAGATCAGAATAAAGATGCGGTCGCGGAAGAAATCACTCAGTGAGAAGACACGGCCCGCGCCGCCGTAATGCGCTTCCTCGGTCGTCTTTCATTGTCCGCTCGCTTCGGCCCTGCCCGGTTTCGTCTTCACAGACGGCGCGGACGCAGGCTATTGATTCACCTCGAGCGGGGTGCGGGACGGGAGGCTTGCGATGCAAAGCTCTGGCGAGAGCGCCGGTGTCGAGCCGATCCCAGCCGAGCCGCCTTGCGCGCACGACCGTTCGGAGAGTGGCTGCGCCGCGTGCAAGGTCCGCCTCGTCAGCGTCTGCGCGGCGCTCTCGAGCGAGGAACTCGCCGGCTTGGAGGCGCTGAGCCAGCCCGTCCATCTCGATCCGCGCCAAGCCCTGTTCCAGCAGGAGGATCGGGCGGGCGCCGTCTACAACGTCACCGAGGGCGCCTTGCGTCTGTCGCGGCTTCTGCCGGACGGGCGGCGGCAGGTGATGGGCTTCGCCATGGTCGGCGATTTCCTCGGCCTCGCTCTGCCCGAGCGCTTCACCGTCACCGCCGAGGCACTGTCACCGACGACGCTCTGCCGGTTCGAGAAGCGTGCCTTCGCCGGCCTCGTCGCGCGGACGCCGCACCTGCTGCAACGCCTCTACGAGTGGGCCGGCCATGAGCTGACGCTGGCACAGGATCACATGATGCTGCTGGGCCGCCGCACCGCCGAGGAGAAGGTGGTGAGCTTCCTGCTCGGCCTGCGCACCCGCTACGCCCGCATCGGGCACGATTCCATCACCGTCGAGCTGCCGATGGGCCGGCAGGACATGGCCGACCATCTCGGCCTCACCATCGAGACAGTGAGCCGGATGCTGACCCGGCTCGACCGGGAGAAGGCGCTTCTGATCGTGCCCGGCGGCGTGCGCCTGCTGGACGTTGACCGGCTCGAACGCATCGCGGCGAGCTGAAACAAGAGCCTCTGATCAAAGCGGAAGTCGAACCCCGCGATTCCGAAGGGATCGGCCGGACTTCGTCTGGGCGCCTTACCGTTCGAGGGTCTGAAGATAGGCGATCAGGGCCTGCGCCTCGTCGGGATCGAGCCGGAATTCCGGCATCGTCGGGTGCCCCGTGGTGATGCCCTCGGCCAACGCCTCGGCCAGATCCGTCACGGGGTAGCGGCGGTGCAACTCGCGGAACGGCGGCGCGTCCGCCAAGGGGCTCGCGCCGACGCGGCCGATCGCGTGGCAGCGGGCGCAGTTGGTGCGCGCGATGGTCTCGCCGCGCTGGGCGCGGGGGTCGAGTGCTTGGGCGGCGGCCGGCAGGGCGATCAGCAGGAGGGCCAGGATCGGGAGGGTGGTCGCGATACGCATCAGTGACACATCAGGCAGGGGAGGGGGCTGCGGTGCAGCATCTCGTAGGTGACGCCGCCGAACAGCCACTCGCGCAGGCGGGTATGCCCGTAGGCGCCCATCACGATGAGGTCGGCCTCTTGTTTGACGGCGAAGCGCAGGAGTTCGTCGCCGTCGCTCACGACGGTGCGCAGCAGGTGGGTCGTGACGGCGGCGCCGTGGCGGGCGAGATGGCCGGCGACATCCTCCGCACCCTCGTTGCGGGCATCCTCGCCGGTGCTGACGACGAAGACCTGATCCGCCTCGCGGATGAAGGGCAACGCGGCCGAGACGGCCCGGCGCGCCTCCGAGCCGTCCTTCCAGGCCACGACGATCCGGGCGCCCCGAAGCGCGCTGCCGGCCGGCTCCCTGCGGGGGGGCAGCACGAGGACCGGGCGGGCGGCTTCCATCAGAACGGGGCCGGGCGAGGCGCCAAGGGCGCCGCGCGGAGGGTCGTCGGAACCACGGCGTCCCACCACGAGGAGGTCGGCCGCCCGCGCCTGCTCGACGAGATGGGAGATCGGACCCGCCAGGGCCTCGCGCCAGTCGCGGCGCAGCGGGGCTTCGGCGGAGCGCTCGAACAGGGCGTGCGCCTGTGCGAGCAGGGCCCGCGCCTTCTCCTCGAAATGCGGGTCCTCGTCGTAGATCTCGCCGATATCGCGCACGTAATCCGGCGCCGGCACCTTGCAGGCGGCCGCCCCGGTGAGCGTCGCCTCGAAGCGCCGCGCGAGAGCGGCCGCAAGCCGGATGCGGTCGGCGGCGGCCTCGTCGAGATCGACCGAGACCAGGATGTTCGCGTAAGCCATGCTCGCCTCCCGGGGCGTCCCCCTCCGCTCGGTGGGGCCATCCTTCGTGAGGTTCATCCTTGCCGCCGGCCGGTACGGGTGCCTTGATCCAGCGCAAGGCGCTCAAGTCGCCCGCCGGCACGCGGCCGACCGCTTCCCTATCCGGATCACGCGGGAGCGGCTGGCGGGCAGCAACGCGGAACTGGTCGGCCTCGCCGTCGCGGCGGTGACCCGGCACGGCCGTCGCGTCGCGACCCCGGCGCAGGCCCGGCCCACCCTCGGCCTCCCCGCCTGACGGCGGCGATTCCGCGGGTCGAAACCCGATTGCTTGATCTGGCCGAGGGCGGCTGAGGGTGGAGGCTGTGTGCGAACGCGTTTTGGTGTGCCGGTTTGCAGCGGTGACAGCGCGCGGGGTGCCGCGTGCTCTCACGCCCGGAGGGCGGTGAGGAGTGGTCCGGTGCCGAGGATCGCCATCACCGGCTTCAGATTGTAGGCCAGGACCTGCAGGCTCGTCTCGGTCGCCACGTTTCTCAACCGGCGCATCTGGAAGTGCGTCGCCCCCATCCAGCCCTTGAGCGTCCCGAACACGTGTTCGACCGTCTGGCGGCGCGTGCGCATCGCATGAGGATCCGCATCGAGCCGCCGCTGCACGGCTTCCAGGACGGCCTCGTGCTCCCAACGCGTCACGCGCCGCTCCTTGGCCCGGCTTGCCGGAACGAAGACCAGCCCCGCCGTCATCGGCCCCGCGAAGGCCGCCCTGTGGAAGAGCATGATCACGAGGACGACCGGCAAGTCGGCCCGGTGCGGCCGCACGAGCCGCCGGGCCGCAAATAGCGACGGGAGCAGGACGAGTGCGGCGAGGCCGGTGCGGATCGCGACCGCCCGGAGCGGCGCGACATCCTGCACGGCCACCTTCATGACGACCCAGTTGAGGCTCCACGCGACGACGACGAAGGCCAAGAGCCCGATGGTGGAGAGAGGGGGGCGCACACTCGTGTCGGCGGCAGGCCGGGCGACGGTCGTCGAAGTCGTCACGGTCATATCCGGCAGGGAGCGAAGACTTGCCCGCTCCTGCTCCAAGTCAGGCATACTGCGCGAGACCGCGACCGAGCGACCAATTCTCGCGGGCGCCCTCCACGAGGTTGATGAAAAGGTCGTCGGCCCGGATGCCAGGATCGTCGCCGAGCAGCTCCGCGATACGCCGATAGAGCGCTTTCTTCTGATCGACGGTGCGCGTGTTCATGGCGCTGATCTGCACGAAGATCACGTCGTCACTGCGGTTGATGCCGCCGTAGGTCGCGCCATAGCGGAAATTCGCCTCGCTGTGCTCCGTGATCGCCATGAACTGATCGTCCTCTGGCACGCTGAAGGTCTCGCGGAGGGCCCTGTACAGGCCGTCGAAAATGGCCTGCTTGTAGGCATCGGGTTTCCCGGAGCGCATGGAGACGGAGATGAGCGGCATGGTGCACCTCGTTTGGCGCTTCAAGCCGTAGAAGGTTAGCAGGCATTCCGATATGATATCGTCGCTGATTTCAGAGATAATGTTTTGTTATGACGTCCAAGCCCCTCGACCTCGACGCCGTGCGCGCGTTCATTCACGTGGCCGAGCTCGACAGCTTCACCAGGGCGGCTGAGGCGATGGAGACAACGCAGGCGGCAGTCAGCCTCCGCATCCAGCGGCTGGAACGGAGGCTTGGTCACCAGCTTATCGAGCGGACGCCCCGCTACGTGCAGCTCTCACCGCACGGCGTCGCCTTTCTGGAACGGGCGCGCGAACTTGTGGGCGCGCATGAGCGGGCGCTCGCGGTCTTTAGGGAAGCCCGGCAACGCGTCACCATCGGCATTAGCGATCATGTGGCGGGGCCGGATCTGCCGGCGCTCATCGCACGCCTGACCACGCAGGATCCTCAGCTTCTCATCAAGGTCAGGATCGGCTCGTCCGGCGACCTGCTGCAGAGCTACGATCGACGGGAACTCGACGCCGTAATTTCCCGCCTGAACCTGGGCCGGGACGACGGCGAGGTCCTGGCACAGGAGAGCTTGGGATGGTTCGCAGGGGCAGGCTGGCAGCCTCGTGCGGGCGAACCGCTGCCGGTCGCCACGTCGGCAGAGCCGTGCGGTGTTCGCGCCATGGCCGGGCGTCTCCTCGACACCGCCGGCATTCCCTGGATCGAGACCTTCGTCGGTGGCGGCGTGTCGGCCGTCGCGGCCGCCGTGTCGGCCGGGCTCGGCGTTGCGGCTTTAGCCCCGCGCATGCTGCCGCTTGGCGTGATCGATGTCGGCGTGAAGCTAAGGCTCCCAGAAATTCCCCGCCTGCCGATTCTTCTTCACTCGAGGATCCAGAGCGGACCGGCGCTCGACCTACTCGCCAGCCTGTCGGCCGCCTTCCGCAGCGCAGTGCGAGCGTGACGGGCCACTTTCGCTGAAGTGCGGATCTTTCATCCCACGCACGGCAATCGTGCTTGGTAGGAGACGTCTGACTATCGGCAAACATCCTGTCGAGGTCCGATGACCGGCATGGGTCCAGGCTGTGTGAAAACGTGCTGATCTGGCAGCGTAAATTCCGATCTGGGGAGGTCGGGATGAAGCGGTTCGTCGCAGGCGAGGATCGTCAGCAGATCACGCTCCTTCCCGACTGCCTCGACGACTAAATCACCCCTGACAACCCGGTTCGTCTCGTCGAAGTGTTCGTCGATGAGCTCGATCTGAGCGCACTCGGCTTCGCAGGCGCGGTGCCGGAGGCAACGGGCCGTCCGGCCTACCATCCGGCGACGCTGCTCAAGATCTATCTCTACGGCTACCTCAACCGTGTCTCAGAACCGAGATGAGCCTGCAGGTTCTGGCCTACACCATGAAGCGGATGATCCAGATCTTCGGGGTCGGTCCGATGCTGGCGGCCATCCGGGCTTGAGGCCCGCCCGTTCGATCCGCCGTGCTACCCTACGCGTACGCCCAAAAACCGGAAGATCTGGGTTCTCACACGGCCTCTGCCGAAAGCAGCCCCCCGTCCGGTCAGACAGATCGCGTTTCGCTCCGCGTCCGACCTCCCGCGGGGCCGGGCGTGCCCGGTACGGTGTCGAAGCGGAGCGGAAGCGCCCGCTCCAGCAGTCCCGTCCCGAACCGCTCGCGGAAGCCGAGATGCGGCATGTGGGCGTAGCCGATATGGCAGCGGCACTGAGCCAGCGGGCAGGGCCGCGGCGTCAGGGCGGCGTCGAAGTCCGGGTCGTAGAGGTTGCCGATCCGGGCCGGAACCACATGGCAGCGGCGGACTTCGCCGTCGCCATCGACGCTGACCACGCGCTCGCCCGTGGCGCAGGCCCGGCCTCGGCTGCGGATCCCGGTGCGGTTGATGTCGAAGAGCGGATCGAGCGCGCGCACAATGGCGAGGTCGTCCGGCGCGTAATAGTTCGGCCCCTCGTCCCGGTAGGCGTTCACCCAGAGGTAGATCTCGGGCCGCAGCGCCCGGCGCAACGCGGCGAGCGCCGCGAAATGCTCCCGCTTGCCCACGATGCCGACGCTGTAGCTGATGCCGCGCGCGTCGAGTTCGGTGCAGCGGCCGAGGAAGCGGTCGAGGGGCGTCTCGCCCGGATGGAAGGTGCACCAGAAGCCGATGCGGTCGGGATCGCAGCCATCGAGCCAGCCGGTCGGCCAGGACAGGTTCGTCTGCGCGGCGACCTTGCTGACCTGCGGCATCCGGCTCAGCCGTGCCATCGCCGCCCGGTAGGCCGGCCGGATCAGCGCCTCCCCCCACGGCGTGAACAGGATGCCCAGCGTGCGCCGGGTCTGACCGTCGGCCCAATCGACGAAGCGGGCGAGTTGGCCTGCGTCGCGCCGCAGGGTCTCCCGGCTGTCCCGGCGCTTGGCGAAGGGACAGTAGGGGCAGGCGTAGTTGCAGCTCGCGAGCGGCCCCCGGTAGAGGATGTCGAGATGGGCGCCTGCCATGGTCAGCGCAGCGCGTAGGCGCGCATCCGCTCGCGCACGCCCGCCGTCTGGAGCCAGGGGCCGACCGCGTCGGAGCGTTCCAGGCCCGCCTCGGTCAACCTGAGGCCCTCCGTGTCGAGGGTGGCGAGGCCCGCCGCCGCGAGGTCGGCCAGTTCCGGGAGGTCATCGAGGAGCCTCGTGCCAAAACGCTCCGCATAGGCGCGCGGGGACAGGCCGGCGGCTTGGAGCAGGTGCATCAGCACGAAGCGGCGGCGCTGGTCCTCGGCATCGAGCCACGCGCCGTAATCGGCGCGGCCGTGGCGCTGCGTGTCGCGGGCGATGTAGTCGGCGACGATGGCGGCGACGCCCGGCTGCCCCACGGCGTAGGCGGTCGCGTAATGCAGGGCGGCGGTGTAGGAGCGCGCCCCGGCGCCGAGGCCGACCATGCCGTCGCGGGCGCAATCGTAGGCCGGCCCCCAAGCGGCCTCGGGGGCGCGGCGGAACATCCGCATCGAGACCTGTTGGTAGCCCGCCGCACGCAGCCGGTCGCGGGCCGCGCGGGAGATCGCGAGGCGGCGGGCATCCCAGGCGCGGTCGTCCTCGGCGGCACCGCCACGCCGGCCGAGCCCGGTCAGCGGCCGGACGTAGAGGGGATAGAGAAAGAGTTCTTCCGGCTCCCAGGCAAGGGCGGCCTCGATGGATTCGAGGAAGCTGGCGGGTGTTTGCCCGGCAGCGCCGTAGATCAGGTCGATGTTGAGCACGGGAAAGCCCGCGTCGCGGATCGCGCCGAGCGCCGCATCGACGCTGCCCCGGCTTTGCGGCCGGCCCATCGCCCGCGCCTCGTCGTCGCGAAACGACTCGACGCCGATGCTGACGCGCTCGACCCCATGCGCCCGCAGGACGGCGAGCCGCTCCGGCGTACTGGTGCCGGGCGCGGTCTCGACCGAGGCCGGAAGCGCCAGGGGCGTGGCCCCGAACGTGTCGCGCAGATCCGCGAACAGGCGGTCGAGGTCGGCGGGTTCGAGGAAGGTCGGGGTGCCGCCGCCGAGCGCCATGCGGGCCACCCGGAACCGACCGAGGCTATCGGCCACCGTCTCGGCCTGAAGCCGCAGGGCGTCGAGATAGGGCGCGACGCGGCCTTCGCCGCGGGTCAGGGTGAACAGGTTGCAGAAGCCGCAGCGCATCGCGCAGAACGGCACGTGCACGTAGAGGAACAGCCCGTCCTTCGGCTCCTCCGCCCAGGCCTCGCGCAGGGGCACCGGGCGTAGCAGCGGCCGGTAAGCGGTCTTGTGCGGGTAGGCGTATTGGTAGCCGCCATAGACCGGCCCCGCGAGGAGGGCCGCCGCCGTGCTCATGACGGTGCTCATGCCGCCTCCTGGATGAACTCGGCGTAGGGCACGTCCCACACGGTCGGGTGCGCGAGGCGGTGACCGCGATAGCCGTCCTCGCCGAAGGCGGTGCCGTGGTCCGCGCACAGGATGCAGAGAGCCGGCCCGCGCGCCTTGAGCGCCGCGAAGAGCGGGGGCAGGGCGCTGTCGGCATAGGCGAGGGCGGCGCCTTGCGTCGCTGCGCTCTCCCGTGCCGCGCCCGGCAGGTAGGTGCGGGTCGGGTGGTGGGTTGCCGAGACGTTGAGAAACAGGAACAGCCGCCGCTCTGGGGCAAGCGCCGCGATCCGCTCCACCGCGAAGCCGACCTGCGCCGCGGTCGAGTCCCGCGCCTGCACGCCGAAACCGCCGTGCCAGTGGCTCTCGGCGAACAGGCCCGGCAGGACGCGGCCGAGCGGGGTGCGCTTGTTGAAGAAGCCGACGCCGCCGATGCACAGCGTGTGGTAGCCGCGTGCGGCGAGGCCCGAAACGATGTCGGGTGCGTCGAACACCGCGGTGTCCGGCCCGGTGGTGCGGCTGCCGTCGAAGCGCAGCGCGAAGGGGCGCTGGTGCGGTCCCGGCTCGGCGGGTGTCGGCAGGAAGCCGGCAAAGATCGCCTGATGCGCGGCATAGGTGAAGCTGCCCGGCGCGTGGCGGCGCTCCCAGGCCTCACCCGGTAGCAGGCGCGCGAGGTTCGGCGTCCGGCCCTCCGCCAGCGCGTTCGCGGCCACGTCGTAGCGAAGGGAATCGAGCGTCACGAGCAGGATGTCGTGCGAGCCCACGCGTTCGGCGGCGCGGATCATGCGGCGAGCCCCACGGGCCGGCGCGCGGCGATCCAGCCGGGCAGCCGCGCCACCTGCCATTCGTAGGGGGCGAGCCCCTCGTGCCGGACGCGGCGGATCAGGTCGCCGAAGGCGTTGGCCTCGAAGAAGACGTGGCGCCGTAGGCCCACCGTCAGCGCCACGTCGAAGGCAACGTGGAAGGTCTGCGGGAAGAGAGCTGCGAAGCGGCGGCAATCCGAAAGCATCCCCTCCCAGGCGGCGGGTGGCGCCAGGGCGCGAAGCGCCTCCGCCTCGCCCCGGCGCCCGCCGAGATCGAGGTTGGTGATCGGGCCGCGGGCCTTGCGCAGCACCGTGTGAGCGGGCTCGCCGCCGATGACGAGCACCCGCAGGTCGCAAGGCCCACCGTCGAGCGCGGCCTTCGGCGCCCATTGCTCCACATGCGCGTCCTGCGCCAGGATCGCGTCGATCAGCGCCACGGCCGCGGGTCCGCGATAGCGCCGTAGCCGGTGGGAATGGTGCAGCACGCCGGCTCCTGCGCCCGGCACGTGCTCGGCGGCGGATTCCGCGACGATCCCGTTGCGGGCGACCGTGAGCGCGGCGATGCCGGCGGCGCCCGAGCCGAAGCGCGGCTTGACGAAGACGCGGCTGAGGCCCGCCGCACGCATGGCCTCCACAAGCGCGTCGAACGAGCCGGCCGGCGGCAGCGCCCGGGGCACCGGCAGGCCATGCGCGGCCATGGCGGCGTGGCAGGTCCGCTTGTCGTAGAACAGGGCAACCGTCTCCGCCTCGTGGGTCAGGGCGACGCCCGGCGGCACGACCCGGCGGGCGAGCCGGAGCGCGGCGGCGAGCCCGCGTTGGAAGGCGTGCTCGGGCCGCAGCCGCGTCGCCTCGCCAGCATCCTCGGCCAGCCCGGCGAGGCGCAGCAGGGCCCGACGGATGCGCGGATCGCCGCCCGGCGAATCGATGCGCAACAGGCCGCGCCCCTCCGGGAACAGGTCGCTCAGCCGGTCCGGCGCCTCGATGAAGCGGGCGTAGTCGAGCACCCGCGCGGGCGGGTGCCCGGCCCGGACCAGGGCGGCGCTGAAGCCCCCCGTGCGCTCGTCGCCCGCGACCCCGAGGATGACGAAGGGTTCGATCCCATCTGGCGGGGCACCGGCGCCCGTCATTCCGAGACGGCGATGTCGCGATAGATCTCGCCGGCATACTCCTCCGGCTTCTGCTGTTCGGAGAGGTCGACCACCGGCCCGAGCCCGGCCAGCCGCGTCATCGTCGCCTCGGTGAGGAAGTGGTGGTGCAGGTCGAGCCGCGACAGCTTCGCCACCGCCGGCGCGGCGAGCAGCGCTTCCGCACCCGCATCCGTCAGGTTGCCGAGCGAGAAGTCGAGGGTCGAGACGCGTTCCAGCACGGGAGCGGTGGCGACGGCCGCGGCGAGGTCGTCGGCATAGGCGCAATCGCGCAGAGCCAGGGTGTTGAGTTTCGGGAAAAGCCGGCCGGCGAAGAGATCCGCAAAATCCTTCGGCGTGCTGTCGCCGCCATATTCGTCGGTGCCGAGCCAGAGTTCGAGATGGCGCAGCTCCGGCGCTCCGGCGGCCAGCGCCTCCTGCACCACCCGGCGCGGCAGGCCGCCCGATTCGATGATGAGTGCCGTCAGGCGCGGCGCCTCGAACCGCCCGAGCGCGAGACCGGTGGCGCCGCGCACCTGCATGTGTTCCAGCTGCGGGAAGGCCGGCCAGAGCGCCGAGAGATCGCTCTGATTGATCCAGGAAATCTCGTTCTCCTCCGAGATGATGTCGCCGAGGAAGAGCGCGCGCAGGTTGGGAAACCGCTCGGCGTAGGAGACCAGCGCCTCGACGACAGCCTGGGAGGTGCCCTCGGAATCGTCACCCTGCCAGTAGCCGATGACGAGGGCGTCGGTCGCCTCGGCGCCGGGCAGCGCCGCGTAGCTCCCGAGCATCGCCGGCACGCTGTCTTCGGAGTCGTACTCGACACGGAAGCGCGGCACCGCGCGCTCGAAGTCCCACGATTCCATCCCGCTCTGGAAATCCTCGACCGGCTTGCCGAAGAAGGTCGTCAGGTTCTCGTAGGGCATCGTTGTCTGGCTCCTCGTTGGGGGGCCTGTATTGGCGGGCGCTGTCGGGACCGGTTCAGGTCTCGATCAGCGGAGCGTCGTCGGCCGGGTCGTCGAAGCCGGCGGTCCAGGCCACGGCCTGATGGCAGGTCTTCGTGGTCGGCGGGACGCGCAGGACGTCGCGCCGTCCGGTCGAGGGGCAGCCGAACGAGACGCAGACGAGGGGCTCGTCGCCTGCGAGTTCGACCCGCAGCAGCCGGCGCTCGCCGCCGGGGTCGCGGTCCCGGTCGAATTCTTCCGCCTCGGCCGCCTCCATGAAGGTCTCGAAGCCGAAGCGCTCCAGCATCACCCGCCGCCGCTCGGCGTTGCGCTCCCCCAAGTTCTCGGCGACCCCGAGTTCGTGCGGCCGGAAGGCGATGCGCGCATCCACCGGCATGCCGCGCCAGCGCAGGCCGACGCCGGGCAGGTGCCGCGGCGGTCGCGTGAGGCCGAAGCCGGCGACGTCGATCCAGGAGGTGACGCGAAAGCCCTCGGGCACGTGATCGATCCGGCCGCAACCGGCGATGTCGCGCCCGGCCTCGTCGGCGGCGAGCGTGTCCTGCGGGCGCAGGACACGCCGGATGGGGGCGCGTTGCGCGGGGGCGGCTGTCATCGGCGATCGATTCCCCGACGCTCAGTCCTGCACGGTGACGATGCGTTGCGGCGTGTATTCGCGCTGCCGCCACACCCGGTCGAGGCCGCGATCGAGCCATGCTCGTCATGGACGACGCGGGCCCGGTCGGCGCGCACGTCGAGGTAGAAACAGCCGTCTCCGGCGAACAGCGCGGCGGGATCGACGACGCGGTGGCTATGGCCGGTCAACTCGCCATGCGCGAGCACGGTATGCGGCAGCGGCCGGCCGGCCGCCTCCCGCGGAACGGCCGAAATCGCGCGAATGAAGATACCGCCCTGGCGCCACATGCCCCTCTCCGCCCATTTTTCAAGAGCAAGAATCGATTTAGGAGCCGATCACCGCTCTTTATCCAGCTTATGATCGTGGTGCGCGCCCGGCAAAGTCCATGCCTCGACAGAGCTGCGCCATGACAATACTCTGTTGGCGCGAGGCTATCCCGACGATCGACTGACGGTCAACCGGTGCTGGGCGGCCACGGCGCCTCTTTCGCGCCTGATCCGGCCGCCGGCCGGCGTGAGATCCCACCGTGCCGGGGGGGCTAGCCGGCAGGACAACATTCGGTTGACCTATGGGCTCAGCAGGGTAGAAATCCTAGCGATCCGGGCCTGTCCTCTGTTGCGCACAACTTTATTAGCCTGGAACTGACGACATCTGCGGAGTCGTCATCGCTGTCGTCGGCCGGCATTCGTCGCATGTCCGGCTCATCCGCATGCGGGCCTTGCCGTCGCCCGCCCGGCTTCAGGAGGCTGAGCATCCCCGAAGCAACGACTTCGCCCGCGCGCTCGCGTCCGCGTGCCCTGGCGCGCCTCGTCGCGGCCACCGTGTTGCTGCCGCTCGTCCTCCTGCTGCTCGGCCTGTGGGAGGTTCGGCGCGGCGCCGACGATCACGCCGAGTTCGAGGCCGAACGGCAGCGGCTGGCCGGCCTCGTGACGCAAATGGAGGCGCGGGCGCCGCGGGACGGTCGCTTCGATCCCCGCCTGCAATTCCGCTACGAGGGCCGGAACTACGGCGGCCCGCTCGCCGTGCAGAAGGCGCGCGAGGCCCGCGACGAGGCCGGGCTTCTCGCCACGCTGATGGAGTGGCGCCGCGTGCTGCCGCCGGTCGTGGTCGCGGGCGGCGCGCTGGCCGCCGCGCTCTCCCTGCTCGTGCTGCTCGCCGGCGCCGTCCTGGGGCGCCTCGGCCGCGCTTCGCGCGATGCCCTGGTGCGCGGCTTCTCGCTGATGCGCCGGCTCCTTCCCGCGACGCTCTCGCTCCAGATCCTGGCGGCGACGGCGAGCTTCGTCGCCGCCGTGACCTTCGAGGCGGCGGCCCTCCTCCAAAACGGCTTCGACGGCGGCGCGCTGAAGCTCCTGGCGATCGCCGTTGCCGCGGTCGGCGCCGTGGTCGTCGTGGCCGGCAGCACGGTGCTCGGCCTGCGCCGGGCGCTCGGCGCGTTCGAGCCCGATCCGCTGCCGATCATCGGGCGGACGGTGACGCCCGAAGCAGCGCCGGGCCTGTGGCGCCTCCTCGAGGGGCTCGCCGCGCGGCTCGGGGCGCTGAAGCCCGAGGCCGTGGTGGTCGGGCTCACCGAGGGCTTCTTCGTCAGCGCCGGGCCGGCGGTGCTGGAGCCCGGCGGCGTGCGGGTCACCGGCCGGATCCTCTACCTGCCGCTGCCCTATCTCGCCCTGATGCGGGGCGACGAGGTGGCGGCGATCATCGGCCACGAACTCGCCCACTATGCCGGCGGCGACACCACCTACAGCCAGCGCTTCCTGCCGATCTATGCCGGCGTCGAGCGCTCCCTCGACGCGGTGGCCGAGGGCCATCAGGGTTCGCTCGGGCTGCTCGGGCCGTCGCTGCGCCTCGGCGTCTTCGTGATGGAGCGCTTCCATCTCGCCGTGCGCCACTGGAGCCGGACGCGGGAATTCGCGGCCGACGCGGCGGGCGCGGGGGTGACCTCGATCGATGCCTCGGCCCGTGCGCTGCTGCGCACCGGCGCGGTGGGGCCGCGCATCTTCGAGACGCTCCAGGCCGCGACCGACGCGCCGGACGCCGCCCCGCCCGACCTCGTGGCCGCCGCCCTCGACCGCGCGATCGCGCAGGGGCTCGACGACCCGGCGGCGCATTGGCAGGAGGAGCAGGCCCACCCGACCGACACCCACCCGCCGACCCGCGAGCGCGTCGCCGCCCTGGGGCGGACCATCGACGCGGACCTCCTGGCGGCGGCCGGCGCCGTGCCGCCGCCCCATGCGCTCGGGCAGCTCGCCGCCTACTTCGCCGACCCGGCCGGGCTCAGCCGGGCGGCGACCGACGACTTCCTCGGCGTGATCCGGGCGCAGGACGCGGCGTACCGCGCCCATCTCGAGGCGACGGCGGCGGAGGTCGGCACCGAAGAGCGGGTGCTGCGCGCCAATTACCGTCCGCGCGGGATCGCGCTCGCGGTGGGCGGCGGCCTGTTCGCCGTCGTCGCCCTCGCGATCGCTGTGTTCGGCGTGCCGGGGATCTCTGCGAAGGACAACGGCGTCGTGCTCGCGGTGGCGCTCGGCCTCGCCGCGCTCCTGGGCGGGGCCGGCGCCCTGATCCTGCGCCGGGGCGAGCCCGTGACGCTGATCCTCAGCCCCGAGGGGTTGAAGGCGCCGGGGCTCGACCGGACGATCCCCTGGGATGCCATCGCCGACCTCGACATGACGTTCCACCAGAGGGGCATCCTCACGCGCCTGCTGCTGCCGCCGGAGGCGGACTGGCCGCAGCGTAGCCCCGGCCGGCACGGGACCAAGCTCGACGCGAAGCGCCGCATCGTCACGCTCGCGATCGGCCTGCCGCGCGGGATGAAGCCGCAGGACTTCGCCGACCTGATCGGCCGCTACCAGATGGCCGCGCAGGCCCGGCGCCTCCTTGCCGAGACCGAGGCCGGCGCGCAGCGATCCTCCCCCAACCCCCAACTCGCCGAGGCTCCATGACCGCATCGCCCGATCGCGCCGAACCCTTGCGGCTGCCGCCCCAGGGCCAGGGCTGGATGGCCACCTTCTGGGTGCTGTTCGGCGTCGTGGCGCTCGCGGCTCTGCTGGGGGCCTGCGCCCTCTACACCGCTCCGGCCCTGGTCTCGGACTGGCAGGTCCGCGAGACGGCCGAGCCGGTGCCCGATGCCCGCATCAGCGACGGCAAGTGCAGCTCCAAGATCGCGATCCACATCTGCGACCTCACCTTGAGCCTGCGCCGGCCCACCGGCACCGTGACACGCCGGGTGAACTACGTGTTCGCCGGCCTGCATGTCGGCGATTTCGGCGCCGGGCCGATGGCCGATCCGGCGCGCCCGGATCTCATCACCACCGATCTCGGCCTCGACCGGCTGTGGAACCGGACGATCACCCTCGTGGTGATCATGGCCGCGCTCGCGGCGGTCATCTTCGGGGCGCTCCTCTCGCTGGTGCGCAACCGCCGCGCCGCTTCCGGTGCGGCCGGGTGACGGGCAATTCCGGCGGGATCAGCCGTCCGCATGCGCGGCCGCATCGAGCGCCTTCCGCACCGCTGGATCGCGGCCGTAGCGCTGCCGCAGCCGCTTCTCGTCCGCCTCGATGGCGTCGCAGCGCAGCGTCTTGACGGCGGCGGCGATCTCCCGGCCGCGGGCCGCGTCGTAGGCCTCCTCTCCCGACCAGTGGTTGCATCCCCTGTGTCGATCCAGATAGGTCACGACCTCGGCGGGCAGGCTCTTTCTCTGCGTGGGCGAGAGGGCCGGATCGGCCCGCACCGGGGCGGGCAGGTGCGCGAGAATCAGCGCGCTGAGAAGCGCGGTGGCGGTCCACGATCGGGTCATCGTCACACTCTTCCATCCATGGTTGCGGCCCCGCTCGGCAGAGATTCGACGTGAGACTCACACGCACCCAGCAGCTTCTTTCCTGCTCCGCCCTCGCCGGGCTCTTCGTCGGCTTCTCCGCCGCGACGCCGTTCGCCGCCGAGGGCTGGAACGTGGCTCGGTTCGATCCGCCCGCGAAGGTCGAGGCCGCCAGGGATGTGGAGGGCCGAGAGATCACCTGCACCTTCTATCCCGATCTCGTCATCCGCGAGAGCGACACCGGCACCCCCGAGCCCGGGGATGCGGCGCTCATCCCGATCCGCGGCGGCCCACCCGTGGCCTGCCGCGCCGCGCCCGGCGTCAGCGCGCGTACGCTGGAAACCGGCGGCCAGCGCTTCATCGGGCGGGCGGACGGGTTCCTCGTCTTCGAGGATGCGAGCACCAACGGCACCATGCCCTTCGCGGTGATCGATGCCGGGACCGGCCGCAGGCTGTTCACCGACACGACCACCGACGACG
This sequence comes from Methylorubrum sp. Q1, assembly GCF_004683995.1. NCBI lineage: Bacteria > Pseudomonadati > Pseudomonadota > Alphaproteobacteria > Hyphomicrobiales > Methylobacteriaceae > Methylorubrum > Methylorubrum sp. Q1. The sequence goes on from NZ_SRHQ01000027.1 coordinate 33,048, forward strand.
GCATCGACCGCTTCGCGGCCGAGGGCGCGACGCTGCGGCTCGGCTTCCGCCGCGGGGTGCAGGGCGCCTGCTCGATCCCGCAAGGGGGCGCGGCCTGCTGGGCGCGGATCGTGCGCGAGGAAAAGCTCCCGGCACCGGTCGCGGCCCTGCCGGTGCCGGTCAAGGTCTGCGCGCAAGCCTACCGCGCCGGCAAGGCCCCCAAGGATACCCCGAGCATCGTCTCCTTCCCGGTGCGGCTCGTCTGGACCGGCAGCCTCGCCATCGAGGCCGACGGCCCGGTGCGATGCCGGCCGACGCCGTGACGGCGCAACCGCCCTTTGCCCCCGGCGCCCGCGATGCGGGCCGCCCTTCGAGGAGAAACCGCCGCATGATCTCACGCCGCAACGCGCTCGCCGCCGCCGCGACCCTGCTCTGCGCCTCCGCGGCCCGGGCCGAGCCGACGCTCGGGCTCGCCGAACGCCGGGCCATCACGGCCTATCGCGAGAGCCGCTACCCCGCGCAGGAGAAGGCGATCCAGGAGGCCGCGGGCTTTCCCGTGCCGGTCGAGGTGGCGTGGGACCAGATCACCCTGCCGGGCGACGCGAAATACTATGCCGACGAAGGCTATTTCGAGAAGACCATCTTCGAGCCGATCGCGGCCGGGCTGAAGGACGTCGGCAAGGACAAGATGGGCCGCGAGGCGCTGCAGGCGAAGCTGAAGTCGATCCGCATCCGCTTCGACGAGAAGACGGCGCCGGCCTCGAACTACCCGAACGGTCTGAAATTCGACGGCGGCGTCCTCGACGTGAACTGGCGGCCCTTCTCGAACGTCGCCGACTTCAAGGATCGGGTGGCGGCGGTGGTGCAGGTTCTGGAAAAGAACCTGTGATCCTGCCGGTTCCGCCTCGGTCCCGCGGGCGCCGCATCCGCGGCTCTCGCCGGGCTCGCCCTGTGCGGCGCGGCCGCCGCCGAGCCGCTGCCGCGTTCGGGCGTCTACGACAGCCTGACCCTGGCGGTGGAGGGCGAGGCCGTTTCCGGCGTCTTCGTCGAGGAGCGCGGCGGGGCCGACGGGATGCCGTCGTTCAGCTGCATCTTCCTGCTGCGGGGCCGGCTCGCGGGTGCCCGCGCCGCGGTCGAGACGTGGTTCCCGGGCGAACCGGAGCGCATCCGCGGCAGCCTCGCCTTCACCCCGGAGGACGCGGCTGCCCGATGACGACGGGCAGCATGGCGGGCATTCCCGCGACGTTCGCGCGGGCGCAGACCCCGCCACCCGCCGCACCGCCGCGCCTTCCGACCACCTGGGAGGCGATCGACCAGCCGATGAGCGCGCTCCTGAACGGCGGTCACCGCATCGTCTCGGCCACCGGCCCGAGCTTCACCTTGGAACGGCAGGGCAAATACGTCGTCTGCGAGGTTCGTCCGCCGGGCGGCCTGCGCGGCAACGCGGAGGCGACCTCGACCTGCGACCGTGTGAACTGAGGCCCGCCCGTGAACGACCGCATGAACGACCGCCTGCGCGCACGTTTCGACGAACTCTGGGGCCGGGCGGTGCGGGCGGACGGTGCCGAGGCAGCGTGGCGGGCAATCGACGCCGGGTACGGAGAGGCCGGGCGCCACTATCACGGCTGGCGCCACATCGCGGACCTGCTCGAAGGGCACGACGCGGTGCGGGCGCTTCCGGACTTCGCCGGGCTCGATCACGACGCGATCGATCTCGCGATCTTCTTTCACGATGCGGTCTACGACACCGCCCGCACCGACAACGAGTGGCGCAGCGCCGCATTGCTGCTGACTCATGCCGGACCGGCCCCGGAATCCGGCCCGATCCGGGCGGCAGAGGCGATGATCCAGGCGAGCGCCGCCCACGCGCCGAGCGACGACGCGGCCACACGGCTGATGCTCGACCTCGATCTCGCGGTGTTGGGCGCACCCCGCCCGGAATACGAGGCCTATGCGGCGGCGATCCGGCGCGAATACGCTGCGGTTCCCGAAGCGGCATGGCGGTTCGGCCGCGCGGGCGTGCTCGACCGCTTCCTCGCCCGGCCCGACCTCTACCAGACCCGCCCCTTTCGCGACCGCTTCGAGACAGCCGCCCGAGCCAACCTCGCGGCCGAGGCGGACACGCTCCGGGCCGGCCATACCGGCGAGGGGGCGTGAGGAATGCCTTCGCAACCGAGAACCGGTTCGGCGGCCCGCGCCCGACGCCACCGACAAGCGATCCGGCGTCGCTGAGCATGGCCTGTTCCGCGCCCGTCCTTTTGACTTCACGGCACTCTGATCCGGGCCGATCGTCTCCGTCGGCCCGGAGGGGGCGCCGGCGCAAGCCTGAGGCTCAATCGCCAGGTGTCCAGTTGATCTTGGGCTTCTGCGACAGGATCCGCTCGAAGTAATTGGCCACCGCTTGCGCGCCATCCGCGTGCATCATGGCAACCGGATGCGCGAGGTAGGCCCGGGCCAGATCGAGCGGGATCTCGCCCGCTTGAAGCGCCGTGAGCACCGCGTCGATGAAGGCGTCATTGGCCTCGTTGAAGTCGCCCGACAGCTTCTTACGATCGTTCAGGGCCTTGATCGGCATTGTGTGGCTGTTCCTGTCGCTGGGGCGAGCCGCGCTCCGGCCGCTCCCGTCCGAATGCCCTATCCTCGGCAGCCGGAGCCAGCCAGCCCGGATGCGCGAATCAGCGCGTTACCGCCTGCCGTCCGCACCATGCTTCCTGGCACGTAGGCGCCAAATGCAAGCTAAGCTATTGAAAAAATTGACGCGCCCGACACGATGCGAACATGTGACCTTTGCCTGAGGAGGGGCGCGCAGCCATCCCTTTGAGCGATCAGGGCATTCGATTGGCCCATACAGCGCTATTGCGTCCACACCCAGTTGGGCGACGCGCAGGCCACGATCAGCACCCGTAGCTCAGAGAGACGCCCTCGATGTTCAGTCCCGCCTTGCGGGGGCGCTCGTCGCAACGAGGCTACTTCGGGAGGGTGCGATCCATGTTCCACAGGTTGAAGGCGCGCTCGCCGAGCAGCGTGTCGAGGCCCTGTTCCTGAACCTCTTCCGGCACCCGCAGCGTCCCGAAGCGATCCAGGCCCATCAGGATCATGAAGGTGGCGAAGGAGGCATAAGCGCCGACGACGAGGACGGCGAGAAACTGGACGCCGAATTGCTGCAGGCTCGCCGAGACCTGATTGATGTGCGGGCTGGCCAGGAGGCCGATGAGCAGGGCACCGGTGAGGCCGCCGACACCGTGGGCACGCCAGACTTCCAGCGTGTCGTCGATCCTCAGCCACTTCTGGACGTGCTTTGCAAAGTAGCAGGCCGTCGCGCCGATGGCGCCGATCGCCAGGGCGGCGATGGGCTCGACATAGCCGGAGGCCGGCGTGATCGTCGCGAGCCCCGCCACTGCGCCGACGAGGACGCCGGAAAAGGACGGGTGCTTGGTCTCGCGCCATTCCCAGAACATCCACACCAGCATGGCGATGGAGCCCGCGAGCATGGTGTTGGTGAAGGCGTAGGCCGCCAGCGCATCCGCTGCATAGGCGCCGCCGGCATTGAAGCCGAACCAGCCGAACCACAGCAGACCTGCACCGAGAGCGACCAGGGGCAGGCTGGCCGGCGCGGATTCGGATTCGCCCGCCGCCACTCTCCGTTTGCCGAGAAACTTCGCCGTCGCCAGCGCGGAAAATCCCGCGGAGGTGTGGATGACGATCCCGCCGGCGAAATCGACGACGCCCAGCTTGGCCAGGAAGCCTCCGCCCCAGACCCAGTGCGCGGCCGGCACATAGACGAGGATGGTCCAGGCCGTGACGAAGAACAGGTAGGCGCCGAACCGAAAGCGCCCGACGAAGGCGCCGGTCATCAGGGCCGGCGTGATGATGGCGAACATCATCTGGTAGGCAAAGACCATGATGAAGGGAATATTGGGAGCGTAGGACGGATGTGGCTCGATGCCGACATCGTACATGCCGAAATAGAACGCAAAATTTCCGATCGTGCCGCCGATATCCGGACCGAAGGCGAGGCTGAAACCTCCGAACACCCAGATGACGCCGACCACACCGATGCAGACGAAATTCTGGATCATGACGGACAGCACATCGCGCTGTCTGACGAGGCCTCCGTAGAAGAGGGCCAGAGCCGGCGTCATCATGAGGACCAGAGCGGTGCAGATGAGGATGAAGGCCGTGTCGCCGGCATTGATGCCTTGCATCGCGTGCTCCTAGATCTGTGCTTCTCGGAAGGGGGGCGTGTCGGCGATCGCGATGCGCGGCCTCGCCGGTCCGGCAAGACGGTGCCGATCGAAACGGGATCGATGCCGTGCCGTCATGCGAGGCGTCCGGATGAGGGCGCTCGGGCGCGTCACCGCGCGGTTCCGGCTGCGTGGACCGGCGCCTTGCCCGGCACCTTGCCCGGCACCTTGCCTTGGTCGCCGATCATCGGATCGGCCACCGGCCCGTGCGGATGGGGCGCCATCAGCTTCTTGGGCGCGATGAAGAGGTACATCGTCAGCACGTAGGGGCCGGTAAAGGACGGGATGCCCGCCGGCGCGACCATGACGTCGAGGGCGCCCTGGACGAAGACGGTCATCACGGTGGCGAGACCGGCATAGACGGCCACCCGCGGCGAGGGCGTCAGGAAGACGACGCCGACGGCCATCGCCGTCAGGACTGGGCTGAAGCCGTAGAGGCCCTGGCTCACGGCCTTGGGATCGGCACCCATCGCGATCGCGACGACCATGCTGATCAGCGATCCGGCGGCGGCGGCGATCCCGGCCGGGACCGAGGCGATCAGGATGCCGGCCAGGATGATGACGCCGCTGACGGCGCTACCCAGCAGGTAGACCTGCGCGATGTTGCGGAAAAAGATTGCGACGAGGTCCATCGGTCCCGGAATGCCGGTGAGGTCGGGCGCGACATCGCTCGCGAGCTTGGGGGCATCGCCCGTCACGTGCAGGCCGCCGAAGGAATAGGCTGCGGCGACCATCAGCCAGCCCGTCAGCACGAAGGGACCGGTCGAGCCGGGAATGCCCCATTTGCCGGTCAGCGTCGCGCTGAAGGCGGCGGTGAAGACCGTGCTCGCCGCCGCCCCGATCACGATCGAGGCCCAGAGTTGGGGCGAGGCTGCGATAAAGGTTGGAAGCGCCGCGCCGACGAGAGCGCCGTTGAATCCGTAGAGACCGGAAGAGACGGAAGGGGCGTCGCATTCCAGAAGTCGCGCGGTCAGCGTTGCGACGAGAACGCCGACCGCCGCCCCGATCGTGGTGGCCCAATTGCCCGTCACCGACGAGGCGTAGGCCATCGCGACGAAGAACAGCACGCCCGTCAGGGCATTCTCCATGAAGAAGACTTGGCTCGTCCCGCGCAGCGACTGGACGAGAAGGTTGCTGTTCGCTCGCGGCATGGGTCCGGTCCTCGCTCAGCGCCAGTAGGGTTCGGCGGGAAGAGACCGGTCGCGCGCTTCCTCGCGCACGATGCGCCAGAACCGGCGAACCTCGCTGCGCACGTCGTAGGTCTCCACGCCGACGGCGCGCAGCATCAGCCCGGCAGCGTTGGGCAGGCGGCTCACGCCGGACAGCGCCCGCGGCGCCTCGATCGGGAAATGGGTCTCGAACCGTTCCTTGATGCGCGTGGCCGTCTCGGGAGGCGTGACGCAGAGGATGTTGGCGAAGGCGTCGAAGCCGCGCATCGCCGCCGCGAAGGCGATCGTCGGATCGCCCTTCTCGATCAGGATCTTTTCCGCGAACAGCTTGTGGCCGCCGGGCCGGCGCAGGCTCACGTCCATCGACAGCAGGTCGAAGCCGAACCGCTCCGCGACATGATGATGCTTGCGGCCGGCGAGAACCATCTCGCCGTAGAGCAGGGTGGCGTCCGCCGCGACGACGAGGTCCGTGCGGGAGAGGAAGCGCGAGCCGCGATAGGGAATGGTGAAGTCCGGCAGGTATTCGAGGTAGCCACCCGCCGCGACGGTCACGGTCTGATGCTGCGAGGCATAGTTCGCATCCATGCCGTGGATGCGGTTGGCGCCCTGAGTGGAGATGTGCGCGCAGGCGCCTTCCCCCACCGCGATGTCGATCGTGTAGCGGTCGCCCTGCAGAATGCCGCCGCCGACCGAGATGATCGGGCAGACCGGCAGTTCCGGCATGGCCTCGTCCCAGTAGAGCGCCTGCTGCACCAGCAGTGGAGCGACCCGGTAGAGGTCGTGGAGCACGGAGCGACCGCCGCGCAGCGAGAAACCGAGACGCAAGCGGCCGACCTTGCCGGGCGCGCCCGCCCGCATCTGCGCCGGCTCGGTCTGGAAACCGCGCAGTTCGCGCGCCGCGTCGATGAGGCCGGGTGGCTCGTGCAGGGTCATGGTCTCACGCGCTCGCCGCGAGCGGAGGATCCGTCCTCACGTCGAACAGCGCCATGTCGAGAACAAGCTGGAGGAGGTCGTCGACGCCCTCGCCGGTCTTGCAGTTGGTGAAGAGGAACGGCTTCTTGCCGCGCATGAGTTTGGAGTCGCGCGCCATGACGTCGAGGCTCGCGCCGACATAGGGGGCGAGATCCTTCTTGTTGATGACGAGGATATCCGACTGGCAGACTCCGGCGCCGTTCTTGCGCGGGATCTTGTCGCCGGCCGCGACGTCGATCACGTAGATGTAGAAGTCCGCCAGCGCCGGGCTGAAGGTGAGCGTGAGATTGTCGCCGCCGGACTCGATCAGGATCACGTCGCTGTCGGGATACTTGTCTTCGAGTTCCTCGACCGCGGCGATATTCATCGACGGATCTTCGCGGACCGCCGTGTGCGGGCAGGCCCCGGTCTCGACGCCGACGATCTTCTCCTCGATCAGCACGCCGTTGAGGGTGCGGCGCACCTGCTTGGCATCCTCCGTCGTGACGACGTCGTTGGTGATGATCAGCGGCTTGATCCCCAGCGCGATCAGGCGCGGCGTGATGGTCTCGATGACGGCCGTCTTGCCCGAGCCGACCGGGCCGCCGATGCCGATACGGGTGATCTTCTTCATCTCGATTTCCTTTGCCGCACTCAATTCATGAACAGGCGGACATGGACCGTGGTGTGATGAGCAACGAGCACGTCGAAGACCGGCGCGAAGGCGGCCATCTCGTCGAGGGCGAGATCGCGCACGGCGAGGTAGTCGTCCTCGACGCGGCCCTGGGCGGCGAACAGGATGCGCTGGGTCTCGAAATGGTCGATCCGCATCAGCCGGAGCGCGGCGCTCAGGATCATCGAGGCCATGCCGTACTGGTGGACGACGAAGGCGTCCGTCTCGTCCGCGCCGAGATGTGCGAGGGTGATCGCCTGACCGATCGGCAGGCAGCCGGGGGTGGCGTCCGATCGGATATCGGCGAGCCAGCGCTCCAGCACCGGCGAGGGGCCGACCTTGAGCGCCAGCTCGGCGAGCTTCTTGCCCATCCGCGTCAGCATCAACTGCTGCTCCTCGCCGACGCGGCGGCAGAGCAACGCTCGGTCGGCGGTGACGATGCCGGAATAGTCCTCCGCCAGGGCGGCGCGATGGGCGTGCAGCAGCGCGACGCCATCCACCCGGGCGTTCTGGTGCAGAACGAGTTCGACGAATTGCAGCAGGCTGCTCGCGTCGCTGACGATCCCCGTCTGCAGCGCGGATTCGAGGCCGTTCGAGAAGGCGAAGGAACCGATCGGCAGCGTCGAATCCGAGAATTGCAGCAGGCGCGCGAGATGCGTCATGCCGCGCGGTGCGAGACGGGCCCTCGGCTCACCGCGCCGCATCACGCCACCGGATCATGGCGGTGATGATGCGCGTGCGAATGGCCATGATCGTGCGCGTGATCAGGGTGGTCTTCATGGTGGTCTTGGGCCTGTGCAGCCTCGTGACCGTCATGATGGTGGTGTGGGGTGGCGTCGGCACCGGCAAAGAGCAGCCGGACCTCCTTCGCGTCGAGCTTGGCCGCCACCTCCTCGCCCGGGGCGAAGCGGGTCGTCACATGGGCGAAGGCGTGCGTGCGCATGACCGACGCCATCACCTTCTGATCGACCGAGAGCGGCACGTAGACCGTCGATCCCTTGATCACCGCCGGCCAGTGCTGGTTGCCGAGGCCGTGCCCGAGTTCGAAGGAGGCGCGCAGGATCTCGTGCGGCGCGAGGCTCTCCAGCCCCTCCAGCTCGATGACCAGCACCTCCTTGAGGGCGATCCGGGCCACGACGATGAGCTTTTGCGCCGCGTCGTAGTGGAGCACATCGCCGTCGTGCAGGTGCTCGGAGCGCGGCAGCGAGATCGCCAGCTCGATGCCGCTCTCGCTGGCCTTGCGCAGGCGTCTCTTGGGCGCCTCCCATTGCTCCAGCACCAGCGGATCGATCCGCGCCTGCCCCGCGCGCTCCTGCCAGACCGGATCGCCGAGATGACCGAGTTTGTGTTCGACGAGGATCATTCGTCTCTCCCAACGGACCGCGCTCACGCGCGGCGCAGGCGTTTCCCGGATGCGATTCCGAACCAGATCGCGGCGTAGCCGACGATCAGGCTGGACAAACAGTAGAGGATCGAAAGTCCGACTTGGCCCGTCGACGATGCTTCGGAAGTGACGCCGTAGATGAAGCTCGAGAACGTCGACATTCCGCCGGCGAAACCCGTGCCGATCAGGAGCATGAACTCCTGCGATACGCTTCCCAGGCGATGAAGTTCGAAGGCCGCGCCGAGGCAGAGGCAGGCGACGACGTTGGCGGTGAAGATGTCGAGCGGAAAGGCGCCGCTGTGCTGCGGGATTAGCAACATGAGGAACTCGCGCGTGAGGGCGCCGAATCCGCCACCGATGAAGACGAAAACGGCCTGTGCCCCCATGACGAGCCCCTACGCTCGCGCCAGGGCGACGCCCGCCGCCGCGGCGCAGAGGCCGACGCCGACCGACGCGACGAGGTACAAGGCGGCCAGCCCCTGGCGATGATCCATCGCCATCTGCGCCGTATCGAGCTGCATCGAGCTGAACGTCGTGTAGCCGCCGAGAAAGCCCGTCAGAACCAGGGACGACACCACGTCCCCGTGGCGTTGCTGCCAGCCGAGGGCGAGCGCGGTGGAGAGATAGGCGATCGCGAAGGCGCCGGTGACGTTGACGAGGAAGGTGCCGAACTTGAAGCGTGCGGGGATCGCGCGGTCGATGAAGCCGCCGAGCTGCCAGCGCAGCAGAGAGCCGGCTCCGCCGCCGAGACACACCCACATGATGTCGATCGGTTTCATGAACGCATAGACCGAGCTGTGAGCCGGCGGCGGGAGGTCAGCTGAAGAAATGGAGCTGCGCGAGCGGAAGATGCGTGGCGGGCTCGATCGTGGCGTGCTTGCCGTCGACCATCACCGCGAAGGTCTCCGGGTTGACCTCGATGACGGGAAGCCGGTCGTTTCGAACCATCGACGCCTTGGTGATGGTGCGCGTGCCGTAGACGGGCACGACCTGGGACGTCAGCTCGTAGCGATCCACGATCCCGTCCTCGTAGGCGGCATGGGACGTGAAGGTCACGCGCGTCTTGGCCACGGCCGGGCCGAGAGCGCCGAACATCGGACGATAGACGACCGGCTGCGGTGTCGGCAGCGAGGCGTTGGGGTCGCCCATGATCGCCCAGGAGATCATGCCGCCCTTGATGACCATTTTCGGCTTGGCGCCGAAGAAGGCCGGTTCCCAGAGGACGAGGTCCGCCATCTTGCCGACCTCGACCGACCCGATCACGTGCGAAACCCCCGCCACGATGGCGGGATTGATCGTCACCTTGGCGACGAAGCGCAGCACGCGCTGATTGTCGTTGCCGGACGCATCCCCCTGATAGGCACCGAGCCGCGCCTTCATCAGATGGGCCGTCTGAATGGTGCGCGCCCAATTCTCGCCGACGCGGCCCATGGCCTGGCTGTCGCTCGACAGGATCGAGATCGCGCCGAGATCGTGCAGAACGTTTTCCGCCGCAATGGTCTCGGCGCGCACGCGGCTTTCCGCGAAGGCGACGTCGGTCGGGATCTTCGGGCTGAGATTGTGACAGACCATCACCATGTCGAACAATTCCGCCTGCGAATTGATGCCGTAGGGCATGGTCGGATTGGTCGAACTGGGGATGACGTTGGAAATGCCCGCCACCCGGATGATATCCGGGGCGTGGCCGCCGCCCGCGCCCTCCGTGTGGTAGGTGTGGATCGTGCGCCCCTCGAACGCGGCGATGGTGCTCTCGACGAAACCCGCCTCGTTCAGCGTGTCCGTGTGGATGCAGACTTGGATGTCGTGATCGTCCGCGGCGGTCAGGGCCATGCGGATCGCCGCCGGCGTGCTGCCCCAGTCTTCGTGAACCTTCAAACCCATCGCGCCGGCCCGGATCTGCTCCTCGATCGGGAGGAGCGCCGAGCAATTGCCCTTGCCGTGCACGCCCGCATTGACCGGCCAGGCATCGAAGGAGCGGAGCATCATCTCGATGTTCCACGTGCCCGGCGTGATGGTCGTGCCGTTGGTGCCGTCGGACGGGCCGATGCCGCCACCGAACAGCGTCGTCACGCCGTTGCTGAGCGCGGCCTGGGCCTGCTGCGGCGAGATCAAGTGGACGTGGGCGTCGATGCCGCCCGCGGTCAGGATGAGGTGCTCGCCGGAAATGGCGTCCGTGCCCGGTCCGAGCGCGAGACCCCGTGTCACCCCCGACATCGTCGAGGGATTGCCGGCCTTCCCGATCCCGACGATCAGGCCGTTCTTGATACCGACATCGGCCTTGATGACGCCCTGGACCGCGTCGAGGATCGTGACATTGGTGATGACGAGATCCGGTGCGCCCGCCGCACTGGTCAACTCGTTGTCGTAACCCATGCCATCCCGAAGCGTCTTGCCGCCGCCATAGACGGCCTCCTCGCCGTAGACGCGAAGATCCTTCTCGATCTCGATGTAGAGGTCCGTATCGGCGAGCCTGATCTTGTCGCCTGTCGTCGGCCCGTAGAGATCCGAGTATTGCCGCCGCGAGATCTTGCTCATCCCAGCGCTCCAGATTCGGCTATCGAAGGGGGCAGGTTACGGCTTGTTCTTGAACCCGTAGCGGTTCACGCGATCCAGCGCGTCCGACAGGCGAGGGCGGTAATCGTCGTAGGTTTCATCGCCGACCCAACCGTCGACGAGGCCGTTGAAGCCGAGCACCCGCTGCTTGCCCTGATAGGGAACGAGCGAGACCTCCCTCTCGTCTCCGGGCTCGAAGCGCAGAGCGGTCGTGGCCGGGATGTTGAGGCGCTTGCCGAAGGCTTGCTCGCGATCGAACTCGAGCGAGGCATTCACCTCGAAGAAATGGTAGTGCGATCCGACTTGGATTGGGCGGTCACCCGTGTTTCGGACCTTGATCGCTGTCGTCGGATATCCGGCATTGATCTCGATATCCCCTGATCCGAAAATAATTCCGCCGACGGGCGCCTTCTTCTGGGGAGGACTCATCGTATCACCTCCTGATATCTCGATTTACTTGATCGGAGCATGCACCGTGATGAGGCGCGAGCCATCCGTGAACACCGCTTCGACCTGAACGTAGGGAATCATCTCCGCGACACCGTCCATGACGTCGTCGCGCGTGATGGTTTTACCTGCGAGTTCCATCACTTCTTCCACCGTCTTGCCGGCGCGGGCGCCTTCCAGGGCCGCGACGGAGATCAGGGAGACGGTTTCCGGATGGTTGAGCTTGAGCCCCTGGTCCCTACGGCGCTGTGCGACCTGGGCAAGCATGTAGATCAGCAGCTTGTCAGTTTCACGCTGAGTAAAGTGCATAGGCGGCTTCCCGAGCGAATGCGGCCTGCCTTGGCAGCCAATTTATTGGCACCCAGAGAATATATTGCTTTCAACCTATAGCATTAACTTAAAGAACGTGGATAGCCCCGTTTGAATACGGACTATTACTTAACCAAGTGATCAATTTCGCTCATAAGTTGTTGTAATAGCGGGAAATTGGCGCGGGACTTGGCTGCCCGTTACGCTTCCAGCCTCGGCGCCAAATGGCTTCCCCATTTCGGCGGGGAGGGGCACCAAGTCACGACGCTAGAGTTGTACCGGCTGTTCGGCTCCGCATCGGGATGCTCGATTTTGGGGCCGCTGCTCCGGCTCCGGTGGCCATCGGTCATCTCAGGACGTGAAGCTCAGAAGCCACTGGCCTCGAAGACTTTTCGCGGACGATGGGTCGAAGACTTGGGAACCGGCAGGACATGCCGCGCCGTGTCGGCACCGACGCCTTAAGAGTGGCAATCTTATCAAGAAGTTCGTCGTCAAAATCTGCTGCGACCGGGATCGTTGGGGTTAATAATGGCTGCAATGCCTCGATGAGATGCGCGAATACGGAAAATTCCTATCTTGTGCCTGCCCATAATTTGCAGTTTAGTGGCGCCCGGATCACTGAGTGCCTAGGTTGCACGATGTCGCCGCTTCTGACGCGCCTGCTCGCATCGGCCAGCGCACTCGGCGTGAGTACGCTTCCGAGCCATGCGCTCGATCCGACCGCCGTCGAGCTGGAGGAACTGCAGGTCACCGCGCAGGGCGGTCCCGCACATCCCTCTGCGACGGTTGCGGGACCGGCCGCGAACCTGAAGACCCGGATCTCATCGTCGGTCCTGGCTCTCCCGGGCAACACCACGGTGATCGACGCCGCGGAGATCGCCCGTCTACCCGTGCAGAGCTACGGCGACCTCTTCCGTCCCGTGGCAGGCTTCGATGTCTCGAATTACGGCCAGGGCGGCGTCGGATACGGTATTGCCCTGCGCGGCTTCACCGATGCCGAGCACGGCCGCGACGTCGCCGTCTTCGTCGACGGGGTGCCGATCAACGAGGTTTCCTCGATTCACACCCCGAACTACGTCGATCTCAATCCGCTGATCCCGGAGACCATCCGCTCCATCAGCATCGTGCGCGGCCCCTTCTCGGTCGAGGCGGGCGACGCCAATCTCGGCGGCTCGATCTTCATCGACACCAAACGGGCCGAGCCCTTCTCGACCGTCGGCGCGTCGGGCGGCTCCTTCGGCACGGGGCGGGGGCTTGCCACCTTCAGCCAGCTCGGCCCGGGGATCCGGCCCTTCCTTGCCTACGAAGGCTACGGCACCGGGGGCTATCGCGAGAACGGCGATCTCGGCCGCTACAACGCCTTCAACAAGGTCACCATCCCCCTCGATCTCGGCTCCAGCCTGTCGCTGCGGGTGCAGATGTACGGCACCGGCTTCGGGCAGCCGGGCTACCTGGAGCGCGACCTCGTGCGCGCGGGTCTCGTCTCACCGCGGGCCGCGACCAACATCACCGATGGCGGCGGCAAGACCCTGCAGACCTTCGTGGCCAACTACGTCAACGGTGGACCGGACGACGAGGTGGCGGCGCTTCTCTATGCCAGCCACGACGTGTTCAGCCGCTTCTCGGATTTCGGCGCCGGCCAGCGCGGGCAGGTCGAGGAACGGGAGACCGTGGGCGGCCGCATCCGCAAGGTCTGGACGACGAGCCTGTTCGACGCGCTGCCGATCCAATTCCTCGTCGGCGGCGATTGGCGGAGCGATGCGCTCGAGGTGAACACCGGCCCCTCGGTCGCGCGCAGCTTCACCGCACGCACCCTCGATCTCGATCTGTTGCAGCACAACCTCGCGGCCTACGCGCAGGTTCAGGTCAAGCCGGCGCCCTGGCTGAAGCTGACCGGCGGCGCGCGCTTCGACCAGTTCTTCTACGACGTGCGCAACAACCTCGACCCGGCCCTGTCGCCCAAGGTCAGCCCCAACGTGGTCTCCCCCAAGGGCGGTGCGGCGCTCACACCCTTCGACTGGCTGGAGCTGTTCGCCAATTACGGCCAGGGCTTCCGCAGCCCCTCCGCCTCGAGCGAATTGACGAACAATCCCCGCCTCACCCCACTGAGCATCGAGAGCACGGAGGGCGGCGGCCGCCTCGTGTTCGACCGGTTCAGCCTCCTCGGCACGGTGTTCTTCACCGACATCGCCAACGAGGTCTTCCAGCCCGCGCCCGGCCTGCCCGTGCAGAACCTGGGCAAGTCCCGCCGCGACGGCTTCGAGGTCGAGGCGAAGGTCCTGGCCTATCGTGAAGGCCTCGACCGCGTGGCGTTGTTCGCCAACTATTCCGGCGTCTCGGCCCGACTACTCAACGGCGCGCCATCCGTCTTCATCCCCAACGTGCCGGCCTATCTGGCAACCCTCGGCGCCGAATTCGACATCGCCGCACCGGTCGCCCTGTTGCCCCGCGGGCGCCTGACGGGTGCGGCCTACCTGTCCTACATCGGTGCCAAGCCGCTGACCGAGGATGGCGCCTTGCATTCCTCGCCCTATCCGCGCGTCAGCGGCCGGATCGCCTACGTCCACGAGAACGGCTGGACGACCTACGGGCAGGCGACCTGGTATCCCGGCGACCGCACGAGCGAGAGCATCTTCAACTTCGGCTCGTCGGTCTCTGCCTCGGCCGCCGAGATCTTCACCAGCCCGCAGCCGCGCCTGACGCTGCTGGCCGGCATCACCTGCAGCCTTGCAACAGGAGCACCTCTTCGATGAGACGGACCGCCATCCTCACCGCGCTGCTCGCCCTTACCGCACCGGCTTGCGCCCACGACATCTGGCTCGACCCGGCCGGCAACGGCGTGCAGATCCTCTATGGGCATCCCCACGAGCCGGAACTGCCGAGTGCTGGCAAGCTGATGAGCCTGACCGCCTACGAGCCTTCGAGCGCGGTGGCCCTGAACGCCAAGCTGCAGACCGGCCCGATGCCCGCGCTCAAAGCCGCGCATCAGGGCGACGCATTGTTCGCAGCCGCCTACGACAACGGCTACTGGGTGCGCCTGCCCGACGGCAGCTACCGCAACGCCAGCAAGCGGATGCTGCCGCAGGCCGATAAGAGCCTCTGGTCGGTGAAGTTCGCCAAGGCCGTATCCGGCCCGACGGCCCCGTGGGACAGGATCGTCGGCCAACCGCTGGAGATCGTCCCGCTGGAGGAGCCGGCTGCGGCCTCGGGCCAGATCCGGGTGCGGGTGCTGTTCGAGGGCCGTCCGCTCGGGGGCGCCAGCGTGGTCGCCACCGACGGCGTGAACTTCAAGAGCGAGGCGGATCAGGCCCGCGCCACGACGGACACGGACGGCGTCGCCGTCGTTTCGCTGCGCAGTGCCGGCCCGCAGGTGCTCGGTGTCGCTCACCGCGTGACCCCTTCGCAGACGCCGACGCTGGCCGATGCGGACAGCTACGGCGCGACGCTCGCTTTCACGGTCACCGACCCGAAGTCCAACTGAGCGAGAGGCTCGATGGAGCGCAGGCGGCATCGGCTCTCAAAGCCCGCGCCGCCTCGATCAAGGTCCACGACGCCGAACGGCATCGCTTTCGCGCCCGAGGGTGCGACGGCTTACATCGTCGGTGCCGATGAGGGCACACCACAGGCCGCAACGAGAAGCGAGGCGCTTTACGGCGTCCGCCAAGAGACCGGATGAACTCATGGCGCCGCCGCGAGCTCGGCGTTCATCGCCCTGAGGCAGGAGATGGGGCGGGTGCGTTCGGAGAGTCCCACCACGCGAGCGGGGTTCGCATGACTTTGGGCGAACCCCGTCGGTCCGCTGCGTTCACGGCCTGATGCTTCTGTGCTCGCATCACGGGGGCGGTTCCAGGCGAGAGCTTTCGGATCGGCTGCAGAGGAAGAAGCGGATGCAGGCCGAAGACTCGGCATGCCGTGCCGAGGACCAGACCGCCGCCGCGCAGGTGCGCCGGATCGACCGCGACCCCAGCCGGATCCGCTTGCTTGGCGCGCAGTTTACCCGCCTGCGCAAGCGCCTGCCCTTGCGCCGCCGTTTCGTCGGCGGTTTCGCCCACGGCGTCATCTCCGCCATCGCCGCCATCGCCGCATACCTGCCGACCCATCTGCTCGGCCTGCGTGAGGGCTTCTGGGCGGCGATCACAGCGGTCGCCGTCGCCCATACCGAGTTCGACACGACCCGCTCCACCGCCCGCGACCAACTCACGGGCGCTTTGATCGGCGGAGCCGCCGGTCTCGGTGCCTATCTCTCGCTCGGCCCCTCCCTACCGACCTACGCATCGGCTGTCCTGCTCGCGACACTTGCCTGCTGGCTCGTCAACGTGTCGAGCGCGTGCCGTGTCGCCAGCATCACCGCCACGATCATTCTACTCGTGCCCCATGTCGGGCCGGTGGAGCGCATGGCGGGGTCGCGGGTGCTGGAAGTCGGCTGGGGCGTTTGCGTGGCCGTGGCGACGGTCTGGATCGCCACCCGCCTGAACCGTGGGATTGGGATCAAACTCTGACGCCGAGTGCTTCGAGTTAGGAGAGCCTCGTCCTGTGACCCTGACCCCAGCAAACTGGTCCGCGCTGAGCGCAAGTTTTTCGGGCATCCTGAACCCGGAAGGAGGGAGGATGCCATGCCTCGCAAACGCTTCACGAATGAACAGATCTCCTTCGCCCTACGGCAGGCGGAGACGGGCGCCCCGGTGGACGAAGTCTGCCGGAAGATGGGCGTGTCCGAGCCGACGTTTTACCGCTGGAAGAAGCAGTTCGTCGGCGTGGGCGTGCCGGAGATCCGGCGGCTCAAGCAACTGGAGGACGAGAACAGCAAGCTCAAGCGGGCTGGTCGCCGATCTGACGCTGGACCGCTCCATGCTGCAGGATGTTCTGAAGCGAAAGTGGTGAGGCCCGCCGTTCGCCGCGAGGTCGCCGGTCACTTGCAGGTGGTCTACGACATCAGCGAGCGACGGGCCTGTCAGGCTACCGGCTTCGGCCGTTCGTCCCAGCGTTACAGGAAGCGAGCCGACCCGTAAGTCGCTCTGCAGCGTCTGCTAACTTCTTGAGGAGATTGGCGCGCCAATCAAAATAAAACTGCGAACACCTATGTGATTGAAATCTCAAGGTAGTTTGCGGCGTCAGATCCGAAGTAGGGGAGAGTTTAGGCACGTTGGACGGATATACCATCGCAGACGCCATCACAAAGCTGGCTTCGCCCTTCCAAAGCGCCGGTAGATGTGAGCGGCACTCCTGGTATTTGGCATTGCCAATGTCGTGGGCCTAGTCGTCAAGGTGTTCGCATCACTACGAGGATGCGTAGCCAGCTGCCCCCCTCACGCCGACGTGATAGGTTGAGAATGCCAACGTGTTGCGGAAGTGGGACACGCAGCCGTTGTTTTCCAAAATCGTCAAAACCGTCAGAGTCTTTGGTACTTTCTAAAGGCCACCCATCGTACACAGTATGGGTAGTCGCGGGCACTTCCGCGACCGGAGTGGCCCCCTTCCTCCATTAATCCGATGGCATCAACATTGAGCAATGCGAAGACATTTGCAATGCTGCGCTTAGTTTTAATCTGTCTTTTCACTCATCTCCAAATCACGCTGTGCTTGGGGATGGAGCAGCCATTTGCACAACACGAGAACTTTGTTGAATTGTGCGATCAGGCAGCCGCTGCACCTTGGGACTCGGATTCGGCGCATCGGCGCACACGCCTTGAATTCCGCCAGTTGCAACCCGAACGTGCTATTCCGTTTTGCCAGCGAGCCTTCGCGCAGAATCCCGACCTTCGTCGCCTGAGCTTTCAACTCGGCCGCGCCTATGATCGGCAAGGCGCAAACCAGGATGCGTATCGCGCCTACAAGGTCGCTGCCGACCTCGGCAGCGCCGCCGCCAAGGTGAACATCGGTATTCTCTACCGGCAGGGACGCCGCTTCGAGAAGAACGATACCAAGGCCCGCGCGTGGTTTCGCGAGGCGGCGGAAATGGGGCTCGCGGAGGGCATGTTTTGCTACGCGACGGCCCTCGACAACGGCCTCGGCGGTCCCGTGGACGGACCTGCCGCACGATCCTGGTACGAGCGGGCAGCGCAACGTGGGACGGCGAAGGCACGTGATGTTCTCGTGCGTCTCGATATCGACGGCCCCGGCACGGGTGCCCGCTGTGATTAGCCCCGGCCTCCTGGGCTGGTGCTGTGGAGAAAGGCCGTGACGGAAGGGTCGCGTTTCGTCGGCAGTCGCACGCTGACCGACCTCGACCTCGTTCGGATCGATGACGGGCTTGTCATCGAAGGTTACGAACGCCTGGTCCGTCTGCTGCGACAGCGCGGTGGTGCGGCTGCGGCCCGGCTCTTTGCCGAGCCGGTCTTGTCGCACAGCAACGGATCCGCTGCGGCGCGTGTCGACTGGTACACGTCCCTCGACGGACCTGTTCGCAGTCTCGCGGACCTCGACCCCGGCGAGGCCTCGGAGCTGCGTGACCGGGTCCGCGCGATCCTCTCCGACTTGGCGCCCCTCCTGCGCGACCCCGTCGAGGGTCCTTTCCTTGGGGCCTGTCTGAATCTCGCCGGGCCGCGCGCCGTCCTGGCCATCGGCGATCAGCCGCTCCTGATCGATTGGGGCCTCCTCCCGGCCGGACTGGTTGCGGACGAGGCGAGCCGGCTGCGCCATCACGCAAATACCCTCGGGGGCCTCCTGCCCCCGGGCTTGCCGATGCCGCCGGTCGGACGCGCAGACTGGTCGTCCCGCTTCCCATCCGACGAAGCGCCATCCTCCGAGACTGCACCGGCAGCGAGGGCAGCCTTACGTCCGCCACGGGCCCGTCCCCTGCTAGCTTGGTCGAGCCCGGCACCTGTCGCTGTCGCCTGCGCAGCCGTTCTTCTCGGACTGTCCTTTCTACCGGGCGCGCTGACGTTTCCCAGCGCTCCGCGGACGGTGCCGTCGGAGGCGCGGGCGCTGCAGGCCGCATGGCTCGACAACCTGCAGCGACGCCGCGACGTCCTGGCGTCCGCCGCCGCGTTCGCCTGTCCGCGCCTGCGAGCCGAACTGCCGTCCCTGGTTCCCCAGAGCCCAGCCGGAGTTCGCCTGCCACCCGATGCCATGTCGCGTCCTCAGGCCCGGGCCGCGATCGGGCCCGCGATCCAAGGACCGGCCACGCCTGACCCGGCCAGTCTCGTTGCCCGACTGGAGCAGGGCAGCGTTTTGGTCCTGGCGGGCAGTTCCACCGGCTCCGGCTTCTTCGTCAGCGACGAGTTCGTGGTCACCAACCGCCACGTAATCGAGAATGCCGAGATCGTGAGGATCGCAGGCCGCCATGTCGGGATTATTCCGGCTACGCTCGTCCGAACCGGAGGTGAGGGCCACCTCACGGATTTCGCCCTGTTGCGGGTTCCGCGTCAGGCCGACGTGCGACCCCTCGCTCTGGCTGTACCCGGACGACCACTGACACCTGTCGTCGCTGCCGGCTTCCCTGGCCTTCACCTCGGCACCGACCCGACGTTCGCAAGGCTCGGCGAGGGGGACGCTTCCGCGAGCCGCGACCTGGAACCGGTCCTACAGACCGGCGTCGTCAACCACCTTCAGCGCTACGACGACGCGGCCGTGACGCTGATTCTTCACAGCGCCGAGATCGCTCCCGGCAACAGCGGCGGACCGTTGGTGGATTACTGTGCGCGCGTCGTCGGCGTGAACAGCTTCGGCCGCAGTGACGGGCGCATGCCCGTCACTGCGCGCTACGCGTTGGGGGCGGACGGTCTCTCGGCATTCCTGGAAGCCAGTGGCGTCGCGGCACCGCTCGACGCCGAACCATGCGACCTGCAGGCGACGGCGCGGGAAGCCCCGCCCGGGGAGCCAGCGTCCGCTGCCCCGCGGGAATCCGGTCCGGGTGCCGGGGCCGCCGCGGAGCCCGCGCCGGACGCGGCACCGAGACCAGCGCCGAGGGAGGGTGCCGTCGCCCCTCCGCCCCGCCCCACCGCTCCCGTCCCCTCACGCCCCCGTCCGGGGCGTGAGGGCGGGCCGCAAGCGCGTTGAGATCGGTCGCCAGATGTCGAGCACCGTCAAGCTGACCGAGACGCCGCGCCAAGGTCTGGACGCGGTCAATCCGAAGCTGAATCAGCAGTTCGACCAGTTCGTCGCCCTGCTGGCCCAGCGGGTCGGTCGCGCTCACGCCAAGCTTTTCGCCGAGCCGGTGCCGATCACCATAGCGAAGACAGGCCTCCCGGGGCTCGCCTGGTTTGCCGACGGAGACGGCGAGGCCGCGCCCGTCGTGGGGCTCGAAGCCGGCGAGGCGCAAGCCCTCCGTCGCGTAGCGGGGCGCCTGAGATCCGAGGTCGCCGCCTTCGCCGACACGCTCGAGAGTGAGGGCGAAGCTTCGCGTGACCTTGCTCGCCTCATCCGAGATGCGCTCGTCACCCCTGACGACGACCATCTCTGGTCTCTCGGCGGCCAACCGGTCCTGGTGGCATGGGGCTATCGTCACGCTCAGGGGATGGGCGTCGTTGCCGAGCGGAACGGCGCGATCACCGGCAGCGCCGCAGCCGCGATGGTCACACCGCGGACATCGCAGGCCGCCCAGCATGCGAGTGCGCCGCCGCCCCCGCGGCCTGAAGCGGTGAACGACGCCGGCGTGGTGCGGGCGAGATCGGCTCTCGTGCCCGTCCTGTGGCTGGTGTTCGCACTTCTCTCGCTGGCTCTCGGCGACCGCCTGCTGCAGGCCTGTGCGATCGGCAGCGCCAATTGGCCGGACTGGCTGAAGGGCGTCTTGCCCGATCACTGTCCCGTGGCTTCCCTTGGCATCGACCCGGCCGACCTGTCACAGCGCGCAGCGATCCAGGCCATCGAGGGCGAAGTGCACGCTGCCGAGCTTGCGCTGACGCGCCGTGCCCTGTCCTGCGATGCGAGCTGTCCCCTTCCATCGCGTGCCGCGATCCCGCTTCCGTCCACGCCGGTCACCCCGCCGCGCGCCATCGCCGCCGATGTGGAACGGCGTTTGGAGCGGATCGAGCGCGGGCGATACCTGGAGCTGACCCTCGCCTGGGACGGGGCTGCCGATCTCGATCTGCAGGTTGCCTGCCCCGATCAGGCCCGGATCAGCTTCAACAACCGCAACGCCTGCGGAGGCCGCCTCGTGGCCGACCAGAACGAGGGCGGAGGGACCAGCGCCAGCCGCCCGGTCGAGCACATCATCTGGGACGAGGCGCCGACGCCGGCCGGAGTCTTCGGCATCGCCGTCGCCCTCTACGACCGGCACGGCGATGCGCGCCCGAGCATTCCGTTCCGCCTCGTCCTGTCCCAGAACGGTCGGGTGATGAGGGAAGAAGAAGGGCGGGTCTCGGCTCCCCGTGTCTCCCAGAGCGTCTTCACCTTCCCGGTTCCGATCGTCCCCGCTTCCGGAGCCCCTGCCATGCCGTGAACTTCGGCCGTGAGCATGCCCCCTCCACGCGTCCCCTGAGTCCCGGCAAGGCCGTCTCGTATCAGGATTGTATCCGTCCCGATGTTCGTCGATCCCGTCACCTTCGGTCCCACGATCCGACTCGTGCCCCATAGCGGCGTGCAGTTCGTCGAGTACGCGTTCAACATCGATGCCGTCGGTCGCCTGTCGCGCCGCTTCATCGAGCGCGAGGTCGAAGGCGTGTCCCAGCCGGCGGGTCGGCAGACCTATCGGCTGCTCCCGACCTGGGACGAGACCGACCCGGGTGGAGAGGAAATCGAGACCGCCTGCGGTGCCGATCGCGAATACGCCATCAGCGAGCGAGGCGCCCTCGAAGTGTTCCTGGAGAAGTGGACGCCGATCCCGATGCTGCGGGTGAAGGCGGGCATCGAGGGAGGCGACGAACTCGACGTGGGCCCGACCAACTGGGCGCGGGTGCGCGTCGCAGAGGTATCCGACCGCGCCCCCGACAGTCCGATCAGCCATCGGGTGATCTTCGCCTTCGACACGGAACTTCTGGAGCGGCGCCCGAACCGGCCGTACACGGCGCCGAGCCTCGACGATGCCGCCAACGAGCACGAGTTCCGGTTCGCCTTCCGCTTCCGCGACATCGGCTGGTTTCTCGGCGCGGCCTCCGACAGCGAGGAGGCGCGCCAGCGCGCCGGCTTTCAGGAATGGGTGCCGTCCTGGCTCTCCGAGCAATTCCGCGAGTTCAAGGCGGCCCAGCGGCCCGACCGGCCTCTGCGGGACAGCGATTTCCCGAACACCCTCGAGCACTATGCCCGCTATCTCGTGCTGCTCGAATATCTGCAGCGGGCGATCCAGCCCCGCGTCATGCGTCTGACCGATACGGTCTCGGCTCTCCCAGCCATCAAGCCGGTGACCGTCGACCTGATCCTGGACATCGGAAACAGCCGCACCTGCGGAATCCTGATCGAGTCGCACCCCAACGAGGATCGCGTCGACCTCAACAATTCCTTCGTGCTGCAGCTTCGCGACCTGTCCGAGCCAGAACAGGCTTATGTCGAGCCGTTCGAGAGCCACGTCGAGCTATCCCACGCCCGCTTCGGACGCGATCATCTCTCGCGGCTCTCGGCACGGCCGCGCGCGTTCTTCTGGCCGAGCCCCGTTCGGGTCGGGCCGGAGGCGAGCCGTTTTCGAGAGCTGGCGCAGGGCACCGAGGCGGTCGGCGGTCTGTCGAGCCCGAAGCGCTATCTGTGCGACGTGAGACCGGTGAACCAGGAATGGCGCTTTCCGGATCGCGACTACGGCGCCGATGGAACGAGCCCGCTCATCGACCGGACGATCCGCCAGTTCGTCAACAGCCGCGGCGACGTGATCTCCCAGCTCGACGCCGACAGGAAGCGCTACGGCATCCGGGTTCAGGCCGACGATCGGATCGGTGCATCGCGGCTGACGTTCTCACGGTCGTCCTTCTTCACGTTCATGGTCGCCGAGGTCGTCTGCCACGCGCTGTCGATGATCAACAACGCCGGCGTGCGTGAGCGTCGACGGACGAAGGACGCGCCCCGCAAGCTGCGACGGATCATCCTCACCCTGCCACCGGCGATGCCTGTGCAGGAACAGCGTCTGCTGCGCTCCCGGGCGGAAGGCGCCGTCAAGCTGATCTGGCAATTGATGGGATGGGCCGACACCCCACCCCCGGGCGTCACGCAGCCGGAGGTCCACGTGTCCTGGGATGAGGCGAGCTGCGCCCAGTTCGTCTATCTCTACGGAGAGATCACGCAGAAACTGGGCGGGGCCGTCGACGGCTTCCTCAAACTCATCGGCCGCCCGCGACCCTTCGCCGAACCGGACACGAGACCCGCTCCCGGCACGCCCGCCGAACCCTCGGTGCGTATCGCCAGCATCGACGTCGGCGGCGGCACCACCGACCTGATGGTGACGACCTACTACGCGGAGGGGAACCGGGCGATCAAACCAGTGCAGAATTTCCGAGAGGGATTCAGGATCGCGGGCGACGACATCCTCAAGAGCGTCATCGAGAGGCTCGTCCTGCCGACCATCGAGGAGGCCCTGCGCCGTGCGGGGCATCCTGACCCGCACGCGCTCCTGCTCGAGCGCTTCGGTGGCGACCGCGCCAACATGGCCGAGCAGGAAAAGCACCTGCGCCGGCAATTTGTATCCCGCGTGTTGGAACCGATCGGATTGCGTCTTCTGGCCGATGTCGAGGCCGAGGGCGAGTTGACCACCCGTCCGTTCTCGGAATTCTTCCCTGAGCGCGGCGGCCGCGTGGTGCGCCGTGCCCTGCCGCAGCCACGCCTGCTCGATTTCCTCGAAGGTCCGGCGCGGCGCGACGGCGCCACCGGCTTCGCCCTGGTGGATTGCGTGTTCGAGGCGCGTGCCGAGGTTGTCGGCGCCTGCGTGGTGTCGGTTCTCGACCTCGTGCTCGACAACCTCTGCGAGGCGATCCATGCCCTCGATGTGGACGTGGTGCTGCTGTCGGGACGTCCCTCGCGTCTCTCGGCCTTCGTCGACCTGCTCGTGAACAAGCTGGCGGTCTCTCCCGATCGGATCGTGCCGCTGCACCAGTACCAAGCCGGCAACTGGTATCCGTTCCGGGATCGCGACAACCGCCGCATCGGAGATCCGAAGACGACGACGGCGGTGGGTGGAATGCTCTGCGCGCTGGCCGAGAGCCAGCTGACGAACTTCACCCTGTTCACCCACCGCTTGGGCCTGCGCTCGACCGCCCGGTACATCGGCGAGATGGAATTGAGTGGGCAGTTACGGGATGCCGGTCTTTGCTTCCGCGACGTGGACCTCGATGCACCCGCAGCAGCGCGGGCGAGCGGACCCGCGATGACTGCGAAGCTCCGCTACTATGCGCCGATGCGCCTCGGCTACCGGCAATTGCCGGTTGAGCGCTGGATCGCAACGCCCCTGTATCGCCTGCGTCTCCGAACCGGACAGGAGGCGACGCCGTTGCGCCTTCCCCTCGACATCACGCTCGAACGCATCGGCGATGGGCGTGCTGACGATGACAGCCCGGATGCACTGATCCGTTCGGAATCCATGAAGGAAGAATTCGAAATCACCGATGCCTACGATGCGGACGGCCTCGACGTCAAAAGAAAGATCGAGCTTGTGCTCGACACTCTGGTTTCTGAGCAAGGCTACTGGCTCGATACCGGAGTTCTCTCCGTCGATTGAAGGCATTGTCTGCCCCGAACTCCTACAGGATTAATTATAATCTCCGCCATGTCGACTGACCTCCTTGCCAAGGCCTGCCACGACACCAACCGTCTCGCGCAGGATGCCGAGCGCTGGCTCGGCGACGCCGCCAACGCAGCCACCGTCGGCCGTGAGCGGGACGACCTCGTCCGCTCTACGCGCAAGATCGCCCATCGGGCCGAACGCCTCGGCCGGGCAGCGCAGCGACCGATGTGCGTCGGCGTGTTCGGCCCGAGCCAGGCTGGGAAATCCTACCTCGTGGAGGTCCTGGCCCGCCCCGAAAACGGTTCTCTGCGGGCCCGTTTCGACGGAATCGCGCCGGTCGACTTCCTCGCCGAGATCAATCCGATCGGCGAGAAGGAAGCGACCGGGCTCGTCACGCGCTTCAGCGCCCAGGAGGGTGGGACACCGACTCCGCCCGGCGCTCCGGTACGCCTTCGGGTGCTGACGGAGAGCGATCTGATCAAGGTTCTCTGCAACAGCTTCCTGCACGACGGCGATGCCACGAAGGAACATCCGCCGCAGGCCGAGGAGATCGATGCGCTCTTGGCCGAGTTGCGGACCCGGACCCGCACCGGGGGTGCACGCTTCACGGGTGCCGAAGTCGACGACCTGAGGGACTATCTTCTCGACCAGGCGCGCGGCAGCCGCGCCCTGGAGGCGCTGGCACGCTACTGGGACGAGGCACGCACACTCGCCCCGGGCCTCGACCTGGAGGGACGCGCGCGCCTGTTCGCGCCGCTCTGGGGCGGCCATGCGGCGTTCACCCGGCTCTACCGGGACTTCACGGAGGCCCTCGAACGCCTCGGGCATCCCGACGAGATCTTTGCGCCGATCGGCGCCCTGGTGCCGCGGGAAGGCAGTATCCTCGATGTCGCCACCCTGGCGGGCCTCGGGGCCTCCGGGGGCGCCGACACGCTGCTCGTCTACGGCGCTTCCGGAACGCCGGTCTCCCTGCCGCGCGCCACCGTAGCGGCCATCACGGCGGAGTTGCGGATCGACATCGCGGATGCACCGCGATCCTTCCTTCGTGAGGCGGACCTCCTCGACTTCCCCGGCGCGCGCAGCCGTCAGAAGGTCGATCTGGCCCATTTCTTGGCGGAGCACCCCGACTCCCTGAAAGAGACCTTCCTGCGCGGCAAGGTCGCCTACCTGTTCGATCGCTACGTGGCCGAGCAGGAACTGACGACGATGCTGCTCTGCATCAGGCCGTCGAACCAGGAGGTCGTGACGCTGCCGGATCTGGTGGAGCGCTGGATCACCCAGACTCACGGCGCCAGCCCCGAGGCGCGGATCGCCCTGCCGAACCTGCTCTTCCTGGTGATGACCTGGTTCGACAGTCACTTCGTCGACAAGGCGGGGGATGCCGGACAGGATGCCGGTTTGCGGTTCCGCAACCGGATCGAGGCATCGCTCCTGGGGTTCTTCGGCAAGGCCCATACCTGGCCTCGGCAGTGGACGCCGGGGGCGCCGTTCCGCAACGCGTTCTGGTTCCGGAACCCGAATTACCCGGCCGAATCCGTGATCCGATACGAGGGGCGGCGCGAGATCGGGTTCCTGCCGGAGAAGCAGGAGCGGATCGCCGAACTGCGCCGCGGCTTCGTGTCCCTGCCCGAGGCCGCCGCGCATTTTCAGGATCCTGCCCGCGCCTTCGACGAGGCGTTGCGCCTCAACGACGGAGGCGTCAGCTACCTCGTCGAGAATCTGGCTCGCGTCTGCCGGCCTGAGCTGAAGGCCGCCCAGATTGCCTCGCGGCTCGATGGACTGCGGGCTGAGCTTCGGGAGCGGCTCGGGCGTTTCCACGTGGCCCTCGACATCGAGACCCGCTTGGCCGAGCGCCGCGAGGCTGCCGGCCATGTCTTCGACGCCCTCGACGCGACCGTAGCGGCCGGCGGCTTCGGTTCGCTGCTGCGCGAACTCCTGATCGATGTGGGCACCCTGACCGAAGCCCTCCATGGGGCGAGTCAGTCGATATCCGGGGCACCGGCCGAGAGCGCTTCGCCGGCGGCACCTGCTCGCATCGCGCGTCCCGGTGCGATCGCCCGCCCCGGTGCGCCGAGCCCTGGGGGTGGAGTCCCGAGCGCCCGATCACCGGTGGGACCCGGCGCGTCCGATCGTGAGCGTGGCTTGGCCCGGGCCGCGGTTACCGCCTGGATCGGCTCCATGCGCCGGCGGATCGAGGCCGACGGGTTCACACACCGCTTCCAGCTTCCAGTCGACGTGATGGAGATCATCGTCGGCGAGATGATCACCCTGGCTCGCCGTGCGGATGTGGAGGCCGCCATCGCAGCCGATCTGCGGGCCCTCGCGACCGTGGAGCGTGCAGAGCAGTCGACGGCGAAGCTCGCACTGATCGCGGCCACGCGCCTGAACCGCTTGAGCGGCGATCTCGGCTTCGGTTTGGTCCCCCCAGCCGGCGAACGGCCCTCGATCCAGGATGAGGCGGGCGACCGCATCGCGTTCGAGGCCCGGCCGGTCACCTTCGATGCCCGGTCGATCGGCCCCACTCCGGCAGCCTTCGGCCACACCTACACGACCGACTGGTTCCACGGCTTCTACCGGGTCGTGGAGGACAACGCGAAGAGTGCGGCCGGGGTCACCATCGACCTCGAGCAGAACGGCAGGCTGGGCGCGATCCTGACGGGCCTGCAAGGGCGTTCGGCCGCCTAGCTCACGGACCTCGAGCCCCGCTGCTCACAGACGCCTCAGACGACTTGCCTGGACACAACCATGACCCTTCGCATCACAGAGGACGAGGACGAGATCGGCGGCCACGCCCTCATCGATCTCGGGCAGCGCGCCGCCTCGCCGCTGCTGTCGTTCCGGCGCCAGGACACCGAGCCGAGGCATCTCGGCACCGAGGGATGGCAGCCGGAGATTGCGTGGCTCGCCCCGCTCTCCATGACCGAGCATGACGGCCGCACCGTAGCCCGCTTCGGCCCCTCGGTGGTCGATCGCATCGAGGAACTCGTTCCGATCGAGATCGTCGGCCAGGACGGCACCTCATTCGGGGTCGTGTCCTGGCCGTTCATCACGCCGGCACCCGCCGGCTCCGGCATGCTCGCCGCTTCCCCGATCCCCGCCCCCAGCCTGACCCAGACCGCGCCCTCTCAGGAAACGCTCGCCGGTGAACCCGGTGACGGTCTCGCCCCGCTCCAGGATTTGGAAACGTCCCCGGCCGAGCCTGAGCCGCCCCGCCGGGCCAGCGTGCGCGACGGGCTTGTCCTTCCCGAAGTGCCTCGAGAGGCGCCGCGCCGGATCTGGCCGGCGCTCGTATTCCTGGTTCTGTTCGCCGGGGCCGGGATCGGCACGTACCTGTACCAGGACCTGCTCAAGGCTGTCCTGGCCGGCCACCCGACTGCGCCGGCGGACACACCGGCGCAGCCCGAAGCACGGACGCCGCCCGCTGCGGAGGCGCCACGTCTGAGTGCTGCCGAACTACGCCAACGGCACGGACGCCTCCTGGATGAACGCGCGACAGGCAGCGCGTTTCTGGCGCTCGGCGGCACAGCGATCGAGGCTCAGCAGGGAGGGGCCGCCTTCAGGGCCTTCGAGGAGGCCGATCCCGCCGCCAGCGCGGATGCTGCCTGGCAGATGGCGCGCTTCTACGATCCCCGGACCACCGACACCACGTATCGCGACGCCGCTCAGCCCGACGTCTCCCGCGCCGCCTATTACTACGCGCTCTGGCGCAACCGCTCGCCCCGGCACACCGACGCGCTCCGAAGCCTGTGCGACGCCAACACGGAACTCGTCGGCCGCGACGAGCGACTGCGCGCGATCTGCCTTCCATGACGCTTTCCAAGAGTCTTCCCATGGCCCTCTCCACTTCACGACCGGTCCGGCTCCGGGCCACGGCGCGCGCGGCTGCGCTGCTCACGGGCCTGTCTCTCGCCCTGAATGCCTTCGTGCACATCCCGTCCGCTCGCGCGGCCGCGCCAGGGCTCGCCGTTCAGGCGGCGACGGGCAGGAGCAGCGTCCTGTCCGGTCCGCGCATCGCGCTCCTGATCGTGCCCCAGGCAACGAATGCCGGGAGTCGAGCGGCGACGGCCCATGCCGACGAGGAAGCCTATCGCAAGCGTCTGCGCGAAATCGGGTTCGACGTCTGGACCTTCGGACCCGCGGACCGGCCGGAACTCGAGCGCGGATTGCGCGAAGCCGCAGCGCGGCTCCCGGAGGGGGCCCAGGTCGCGGTGATCGCGCTCGGCCCGAGTGTCGGTGGCGAGGACGACGTGTTCCTGATGCCGCAGGGGGCTGCAGGCGACCTCACGCAGCGACCGGCCTTCATCGAGAGCGAGGGCGTACGCCTCGGCGATCTGCTCCGACGCCTGTCACGCCGTCAGCCGCGCGACCTCGTCGCCGTCGTCGACGAGTGTCAGCCGGTTGCAGGAGGCCGCTGCGACTTCGACGCTGCCGCAGGGTCCTCGGGCGCCAGCGTCATCGGCGGTCAGCGTCTCGGACGCCGGGCGCCGGGCGCAGTGCCCTTGGCGGGACGCGCGTCCCTGCGCGACATTCTGCTTGGCGCGATGGCGCAGGAGGGACAGAACTTCCTGCAATCCTACGAATTCCTGCAACGCGGCCTCGGCGGCAGCGATCTCGAGCCGAGGGCGAGCGGCGCGCTCACCACCGCCTTCTCTTTCCTGCCCCAGGGCTTCTTCGCGGGCATGACGACACCCTGCAACAAGGTCGACCCGAACGCCGAGCCCGCAGCGCTGCGCTCCATCGCCCTCGATCCGCTGATCCGCGAATGCGAGGCGGTCACCGCCGCCTATCCCTATGCGCGCGCTTTCGCCGACAGGCTCCAGGCCGGCCGCGAGCAGCGCGCGTTTCAGAAGGCCGTGGCATCCTGCGACGACCGCCTCAGCGCGTCGAGCTACGGCAGCGCCTATCCGGCCGGGCGCTTCCGCGGCATCGTCGAGAACCACGTCGTGGAATGCGACCGCCTGCGTGACCGGCAGCAAAGCGAGGCCCAACGCCAACGGGACGCCGACGCTCAGCGCCAGCGTGAGGCCGATGAGCGGCGGCGCTGGGAGGAGCAGGCGCGACTGGAGCGTGAACGAGCGGACCGCTTTCGCCTCGAACAGGAGAGCCAGCGCGAGCGCGAGCGCGAAGCCCTCCGGCAGCGCGAGGCGGAGGCGCAGCGACAGCGGGAGGCGGAAGCCCAGCGGCTGCGAGAGGAGGCGCAACGGCAGCGGTCGACGGCCCGGAGCGCGTCCGGCTGGACACTGAACTACGCGACAAATCTGCTTGAGATCAAAGCGCTGGCCGATGATCATTTCGACGCTCAGAAGCAGTCGTACAGCACGGTCTGGCAATCCCGGCTGCATGGCGAGCAGGTCGCCATCTATGTGCAGGTCAGCCCGAACGAGCGCTGCGGCGACGCGCGCCAGTACATGAGCGAACAGATCGCTCCACGCCGGACGCAGGTCTCCCGCTCGCAGGAGATCACGACTGCGCCCGGACGGTCCGGTTACATTCTCGAAGGGCGGGGTACGGCGCGCGGACAAGGGGCTTTCGACGATCGCAGCTATCTCGACTTCGTCTCGATTCGCCGCGATGACCGCAGCACGATCACGCATATCGGCGGCCGTTTTCCCTCCGAGCACAGCGAAACGTATCGCGCCGAGTTGCTCAAGATGATGAACTCCATGCAATTGCCGAACAGTGACATGTTCACGAACCGGTGCCGGTGAAGACAACGGGTCGAGGACGTCTGATCATGCCGGGAAAGCGAATGCCGCCACGCCCCCGCACCGTTTCCAGCACCTGCGCGAATCCGAGGCAGTGTCGGCGAAACCGGTTTCCAGGAGCCGCCCGTCAGCTCACCGCGCTCCTCGTTCTGGCGGCATGCCTGACGCCAGGATCAGGCGCTCTGGCCGATCCCGGGCAGGATTGTAGAACCGGCGCGGCGGAAGCTCGGGTGACCGGCTGTTCGGCTCTGCTGGCGGAAGCGCGTACGCCTCGACAGCGCGCGATCGCCCTCGATGGGCGCTGCAAGGCCAACAACGATCGTCTCGCCTTCGCGGCGGCGCTCGCCGACTGCACCAGCGCGATCCGGGCCGATGACGATTACCCTTACAGTTTCGCCAATCGTGGCATCGCGCAGGCCGGCCTGAACAACCATGCGGCGGCCATCGTCGACTTCACGCAGGCCCACACCATGCGGCCGACCTTCATCTATCCGCTGATGAACCGCGCCAAGTCGCAGACGCAACTCGGCAACCTCCTCCTGGCGTCGCGCGACTACGACGAAGTCCTTCGCCTGAAGCCCGACAACGAGGAGGCGAAGCTTGCCAAAGCGGCGCTCTTCGCGCCCGCCATCGCCGGGGCGTCGCCGACGGGTGCCAACACCCTGTGCGGGAGCGTCGGCTGTAACTGAACGCCCGTGTCGGTCGATATGCCGGCCTATCGCCTGGGTGGCAGACCTGACCGTCGGGTGTTCGCGCGAGACGGCGCATCGCTGTCCGACCCGGGGGGTATTCCCAAGACCGGATGGCGAGCGGCACAGCTTATCGGCAGGTCACGTGCACGGTGTAGGCCTTGGCCTGCTCGGCGACGGTCGCCGGATCCAGCGGAGTCGGATTCTTGGTGCCGCTCCCTGTGACGATCCCGTTCGAGTCGAGGAAATTCAGCGCAATCGTCGACTTGATGGCGAAGTTCACGTTTTGCGGGATGTCGTTGTTGGCCTTCGCGACCGTCATTGCGTTGAGCTTCGAGGCGATGACGCCGACCACGGCGCCGTACTGGTCGATCAGAGGCCCGCCGCTGTTGCCGGGCTGAACGGGCGTCGAGATCTGCAGCATGCGGGTGTCATCGCCGAGGCCCGCGGCAGCGGTGATGTTGCCGACCGTGAAGTTCCCGGAGGCTGCCAGGAGGTCGGGAAGTGGAAAGCCATAGGCATAGACGCTCTCGCCGACCCTCGGTTTGAGCGACAGGGCCGGAACCACGGGATTCTCGAAGCCGGTGCTCAGCACCGCGAGATCGTTCTGGACATCGGTGGCGACGAGCCGCGCCCGCAGGGACGGCAGACCGAACTTGGCGATATTGATTTCCGTGCAGCCATTGATGACATGGTTGTTGGTCAGCACGTGTCCGGCCTCCGACACGAAGAAGCCGGTTCCGGAGGACCCGCTGTCCCGCCTCGGCGTAACGCCCGCGTCGGGGTTCGCCTTGTTCCTGGATGGCGCCGTTTCCGCTTTCGCTTCGACGATGGCTTTCTGGCAATCGATCATCGCGCTGATCGCATCCGAGGATCCCGACAACGAGAGTTGCGCGATCGACTTGCGCTCGAACAGCACTTCGATCCCACCGGCACGGGCGATGTCGAGCACGAAGCTCTTCTTGAGCCCGGATGCCATGAGACCACGATCCGTACCGCGTTCGATCCCGGAGAACTGGCCCTTCCAGCGTCCCCGTCCGGTGAGCATCATGAGTTGATAGAGGCGATCGGGTTCGATTGACCGCCACTTGGGATTGGTAAAGGCCAGGAATGCCTCGTCCTTCTCTCCGTTGAACCCCATCCAGACCGTCGTCTGGTCCTCGTAGGTCGCAGCGGCCAGGCAGCCGTCGGTCGATCGGCTCATCCCGATCGACCAGCCCGATACCTTCCCAATCGTCTTGTCCACGCTGAGGACAGGAGCAGCGGTGGCCTCTCGCGGTGCGGGAAACGCAGCCGCGAGGGCCATCACGACGATCAAGAACGGACGCGAGACAAGACTCATGACAGTAATAACCTTCCCGGTGGTCTCAGCGACCGCTGACGGGAATCGGTCGAGCGGTGCTCGATCCTGCGAACGGATCGGACACGGTGCTGATGGCTGC
Source organism: Methylorubrum sp. Q1 (assembly GCF_004683995.1). Classification (NCBI taxonomy): domain Bacteria; kingdom Pseudomonadati; phylum Pseudomonadota; class Alphaproteobacteria; order Hyphomicrobiales; family Methylobacteriaceae; genus Methylorubrum; species Methylorubrum sp. Q1. Next base: position 65,170 of record NZ_SRHQ01000027.1, read on the forward strand.
GCCGCCTTGCAGTGGCGCGGCTTTCCGACGAACAGGGGCGGCAGCGACGTGCCGGCGGGACGGACGGTTCCGATAGACGATGACGCGTTGCGTCCGCGGAGCTTGGTATGCGTGTCGCGGTGCAGCCGCCATGGCGCCCAGAGCAAAGCCGATGGCTCCGCCGGCGAGCCCGTCCAACGGGCCCGCCGACGCGCGCGGCACCGGTGCGGTGCAACTGATGAGAGCCGCCGCGACGGCGCTGAGAACATATTTTGAAGCGTTCACCGAAAGCATCCCGATCGAAGGAAAGCTCAGAGTCTTACGAGCGGCCTAGTACGCTAG
>NZ_SRHQ01000028.1:0-64608 GCF_004683995.1 Methylorubrum sp. Q1
CGCCCGCGCGACCGGTGGCGAGGCCGCCGACCGCCGCGCCGAGGCCCGCACCGAGGGCGGCGCCGCCCAGTGCCCGATCCTGAGGCGTGTTGCAGGCACCGAGCGAGAGCGCGAGGCTGCCCGCAAGGGCGGCGGCAATAAGTCTCTTCATGGTGGTCCGAACTCCCTTGTGCATCGGCGATCGGGCCATTTGCCGGCGCGGGGCACCGTTTTGGCCTTGGTTTGTCACCGGCTGCCATCGACGGCACATGAAACGGCCAAGATTGGGGCAGGTTGCATCGGCGCATGACTTTTCGCCCTGCGCCTGCCATCTGAAGGCGCGCCTGTTGCAAAATCGCCCGGTTTCGGCCCGCTGCCGACGGGCCCCTATCCGAGGATCACCATGCCCAAAGCCAGCCTGATCGTCCGCAAGGCCGCCGTTCGGCCCGATCTCGTCGTCGATACGGTGACCCTCGACCACGCCGCCCGGGGACAGGCGCATGCGCACCTGACGACGGCGGGCGGCTTGTCCGTCGATCTCGACCTGGATCGTGCGGTGGGCCTTGAGGATGGCGACGCGTTGAAGCTCGAGGACGGGCGCCTCGTGGCCGTGCGTGCCGCCGAGGAAGCGCTTCTGGAAGTCCGCGCCGGCAATCCGGCCCGCCTGTTGCGGCTCGCCTGGCAGCTCGGCGGCGAGCATGTCCCCGCGGAGGTCGGTGCGGAGGTTCTCTATGTGCCGGCCAGCGCCGCCGAACTGATCCGCGGGGCCGGCTGCTCAGCCGAGCCCGTCAACCGCCCCTTCAAGCCGGAAAAGGCGGCGCACGATCACAGCCAGTGCGGCCACGACCATCATCACCACGGCCACGAAGCCCATCCTCGTGACGCTCATGCTCATGCTCATGAAGCCCAGGCTGACCATGACCATGCCCATCATGACCATGATCACGGCCACAGCCACGCACACGGAGGCTGCGGGCATGACCACAGCCATGAACACGGGCATGAGCACAGCCATAGCCACCGCCACGAACACTGAGCGGTTCCAGAAAGATCGCGTGAGCGGCGGGGGCGTGCCCCGCCGCGACCGCCCGGAACGCGTTGCGGCACGCGAGGGTTAACCGGAAAGTTGAATTCCGGGAGAAAGCCGTGGCGGAAATCAGCGTCTTCCAGAACGACGACGGACTCTGGGCGGTGACCGCACAGGGCCTCGTCGTCACCGATTTGACCAAGGAGAGCGCGGAAGCCTTCGCAGCAAGCTTTCTCAGACTGGGCGATCAGCAACCCGCGCAGAAATCGTAGCCGACGGGCTGCGATCCGATCTGTCACCAAACCCCGGTTCGACCGTGCACGGCGTGTGCGCATGGCCCGCGAAAGGGGTGCCTCAAACCTTCCCAACCAGCCTGCAACTTGTGCAGATCTCCGCCCGCGACGAGGACACGGGACATCCGTTCCGGTATCGAAGAGCCGGCAAACGCGCAAAGCGCTTCAACTTGGTGTCTCTCCTGAAACGCCCTTTCGCCGTCGCGGTGAGAGGAAAGGATCAATGATCGAGCGTTTTGTGAGGCACTCTCATCGGCGTTGCACAGGCGGAATCCAGTTCGGATCGATGCCGCACCAGGGGGGATGACGTGCAACAGGCTCAAGCAAGCCGCGAAGATCGGATCAGGGCCGTGGCCGCCGTCATCGCCCAGCATGATGTCACCAGCAGACAATTGCCCAGCAGCGGCCGACTGCCCCATGATCTCGCCCGCGCACTCGCCGAACGTGCGGTGGATGCCGTGATGGCAGCCGACAGCACCATGCGTCAGCAATCCTCGAAAGGTGCGTGACAGCCGAGAGCCATATCCGACCTGATATCAGGTCGGCGTCTCTTGGTGTTGTTTTGACGCGCTTGATGCCGACGCAGCCTCGACCATTGCGCCCGCCTCCTGGCGCAAGCTCCGGTCTTGTGCCGGCGGGGCTCTTCCCTTTTGAGGCTGGCCGATGCGTGGTATCCGGACGCGCATTGCGTACATCGTCCTGAACGATGGCTTGCGGCCTGCGGAATCAAGCCGATCGAACGCTTGCCGCATCGGCTTTTCCGCAGCCGATCGTTCAGGCCGAGGCTCGTACGCCTTCGATCGAGCCGTCCATGCGACGATCCTCGCGGATGGCTCGAGGCGGACCCGCATCGAAACGGAACAGGGCGCACGTGTCGACCCCGGCTGAAAAACTGAACGAACTCAGCGGGTGGCGCTTCAGCGTCGCACCCATGATGGATTGGACCGACCGGCAGTGCCGCGCGTTCCACCGAACCCTGTCGCGCCGGGCGCGGCTCTATACCGAGATGGTGACGACCGGGGCCGTGCTGCACGGCGACCGCGAGCGGCTGCTCGGTTTCGACGCCGGCGAGCAGCCGGTGGCGGTGCAACTGGGCGGCTCGAACCCGGACGACCTCGCGGCGGCGGCGCGGATCGCCGCCGATTTCGGTTACGCCGAGATCAACCTCAACGTCGGCTGCCCCTCCGACCGGGTGCAGGACGGACGCTTCGGCGCCTGCCTGATGCGCGAGCCGGGCCTCGTGGGCGCCTGCGTGGCGGCCATGAAGGCGGCCGTCCCGGTGCCGGTGACCGTGAAGTGCCGCCTGGGCGTCGATGATCAGGATATCGAGGAAGCCCTCGACGCCGTGGCCGACGCCGTGGTCGCGGCGGGGGTCGACGGACTCGTCGTGCATGCCCGCAAGGCTTGGCTCAAAGGTCTCTCGCCGCGCGAGAACCGGGACGTGCCGCCGCTCGATTACGGCCGCGTCGCCCGGCTGAAGCGGGCGCATCCGGATCTGCCGATCGCGGTCAATGGCGGGATCGCCGACATCGCCGCCGCCAAGGCGAGGCTCGGCGAGGTCGATGGCGTGATGATCGGCCGGGCGGCCTATACCGAGCCGGCGCTGCTGCTCAACGTCGATGCCGAGCTGTTCGGCGAACCGGCCCCCGTCGCCGATGCCTTCGCCGCCATCGAGGCCTTCGAGCCCATCGTCGCGGCAGGGCTCGAACGGGGTCTGCGGCTTCATGCCTATACCCGGCACATGCTCGGCCTGTTCAACGGGCGGCCCGGAGCACGGGCCTATCGCCGGCATCTGGCCACCGCCGGGATGGGCCCGGAGGCGGGCCTCGCCACTTTGCGCGAGGCGGTGACCAAGGTGTCTCGGGAACGCCCTCCGGCTTCCGAAGCAGCCTGATCCCGCGCGATCGGATCACGGCTTCACGCACCGCGGCGTTTCCGGCCGTTCCAGATCTCGAGCCGGGCCGGGCGTTCGCTCGCCGGAACCGGCGGGCTGAACAGGTAGCCTTGCACCGCGTCGCAGCCCTCCTCGCGCAGCCAAGCGCGTTGCTCCGGTGTCTCGACACCTTCCGCGGTCGTCGTCATCCCGAGACTGGAGGCGAGGCTGACCACCGCCCGCACATGAAGCCGGAGCCCTGCTCCACCGTCAGGTCGCGGGTGAAGCACTGGTCTCCCTTCATCTTGCCGAAGGGGACGCTGCGCAGGTCGCTCAGGCTGGAATAGCCGGTGCCGAAATCGTCCATGGCGATCCGGGCTCCGAGGTCACGCAGCCCGTGCAGGATCGCCACCGTGGCGCTGCCGTTCACCAGCAGCACGCTCTCGGTGATCTCCAGCGCGAGGCGGCGGGCGCAGAAGCCGCTCTCGGCGAGCGCCGCCTGCACCGTCCCGATCAGCGCCAGCGAGGTGAACAGCGCCGCCGAGACGTGACCACCAACCGGTGATCGGGATCGTAGAGAAGGAAGCCGAGGGAGAGGGTATCGAGCGCCGCGTTCAAACGGGCGATGCGATCGCTCAACGCGTCCTCGCGGGGCTTCAGAGCCGTCATGTCGGTGCGGATGGTCGGGTCAGGGTCGGCCCGGCGGAGAGCGAGGCCATCAGCGCGGTGGCGGCAAATCCGGCGACGGTCAGGCACAGTCCTGAGCCTGTGCGCAGCAGCTGCCCGCCAACCGTCTCTCGACCGCCCTGCCCGCTTCCCAGACCTGCGGCTCCCGCACCATCGGCCTGCGCCTGCATCGGCCGTCCACCCCTTCTTCGTTCCCGGCAAAATGCCCGGATCCAGTCAAGAGGGACTTACCGAACGCCAACCAGAGGTCGGTATTCTTCGCAAGCGGCGATCAGACCGAGTGCTCCGCGAAGGATTCGGCGTGCAACCCGGTGCATCGCCTCCGAGAGAATCGACGGGCGTGGCGGGCTCAACGATGCCCGGCCGGCGACGGCTTCCGCCTCGAGGCAAGGGCGCAGCGAAGACGGCGCCGGTCAGAACTTGCCGAGCAGGGGGAATTCCTGGCTCAGCGTCGATTCGGAAGGCAGCGGCGCCTCGCGGCGGCGCGGCTTGCGGTTGAGCACCTGTTTCAGCTTCGTCTTCAGGAGGTTGATGTCGAACGGCTTGAGGATGAAGGCGTCGGCGCCCGCGACGTGGGCGTGGTTGATGTCCTCGAAGTCGAACGAGGTCTCGGTGAGGATGAAGGGCGTGTTCATCAGGCTGTCGTCGGCCCGGATCTCGCGCAGGAGCTGAAGCCCGTCCATCGGCTCCATGGCGAGGTCGGAGATGACGAGGGCGTAGCGGCGCTCCCGCATCCGGCTGAGCGCCTCGGCTGCGTCCGACACGCCCTCGACGTCCGGGAAACCGAGGCGGGTCATCAGCTCGATGATCAGCCGCAGGAGCTTGGGCTGGTCATCGACGATGAGGATGGGAAGCGTGTCGCTCATGGCGTCCGGGGTCGCGTCTCAACGGGATCTCTGAAGGGCGGGCTGGCGGCAGCCCACCCGCTCAAACGAACAGATGGTCGATGCCCTGCTTGGCCATCGATTCGGCTTGGAGCGTGACGGCCAGACCGTGGATCGCGCTGCTCTTGGGCGTGCCCCGTTGCAGCATCGGCAGAAGGCCGGATTTGGCGAAATGCGGCTCGTTGGCCGTCGTGCGGCTCACCGTGGTGAAGGAGCTGACGAATTCCCTCTTGGCGATTTCGCGCCACTCGACGATCTGCACGTCGCGGTGGCGCGAATCGGCGGCAATCCGCTGGAAGGTCTCGTTGACCGACTGGCGTTCGCCCTCGACGACCTGGATCGCGAAATTCTGGTCGATGATCAGAAAGCTCGTGATCACGGCGAATTCGTTCTTCTTCTGAGCCTGACGGGTGATGTCACCGATCTGCTTCGCGCGCAGAGCCGGCTCGTTCGAGATGGTCAGGCGTGAGAAGTAGATCAGGTGGACGAGGCTCGTCCTCTTGTTCTTCATGAATCCCGTCCGCCGCGACAACTCGCAGCGACCTTAGCGGGCATGGCAATAACGGGCCGTAAACACGGCCGGACCCGGCAGAATCTGCCGCACGGCCCATACCCGCCCGTCCGAAACTGCCGAGCGCGGCAAACCGATCCCAACGGTACCAATGACTTAGCTTTGGCATGCGCGTTGCGCTCTCGATTGTCAGATCCGCCGTTTCATGCGGTCTTTTGGAGCGAGCGAACGCCATGGACGTCTTTTCCGCGCTTCAGACCGCGGTTTCGGGCTTGAAGGCCCAGTCCTTCTCGTTGAGCAACATTTCGGGCAACATCGCGAATTCGCAGACGACCGGCTACAAGCGCATCGACACGGGCTTTGTCGACATGCTCGTCGACGGCGACGCGAAAAGCCAGACCGCAGGCTCGGTCGGCGCCTTCTCGGAACTCACCAACTCGATCCAGGGCAACAAGGTCTCGACCGGCGTCTCCACCAACATGGCGCTCGACGGCCAGGGCTTCTTCGCCGTGCGCAAGAAGACCACCGATGCCGGCGGCGGCGAGGGCTTCTCCGCCGGCAACCTCTATACCCGCCGCGGCGATTTCGCCCCGGACAAGGACGGTTACCTCGCCAACGGCGCGGGCGCCTACCTCGTCGGCGCGAGCCTCGACCCGGTCACCGGCCAGACCAACGGCACGGGGCCGATCAAGATCTCGAACGCGATCATCCCGGCCAAGCCGACGACGACGATCACCTACTCGGCCAACCTCCCCAAATCCCCCGCCACGACCAACGCCGCCTCGACGCAGGGCCTGCTCTCCGCCTTCAGCGACGGGACCGACGCGCGGGTGACGCCGACCAACGGTGCCACCGCCGGCAGCGTCTCCCAGACCAATGCGCAGAGCTTCATCGACAACAGCATCGCCGGCCCGGCCCTGACCGTCTACACCGCCTCCGGTGCCCCCGTGAGCGTTCAGAGCCGGTGGGCGAAGGTGGCCGCCGCCGACACCGCGACCGGCACGAGCGACACCTGGAACCTCTTCACCGCCGACAAGACCAGCGTCACCGGCAACCAGGCGAGCTGGACCAATATCGGGCAGGCCTTCACCTTCAGCCCCAGCGGGCAGATGACCGCCCCGACCGGGAAAACGGTTCCGATCAGCAATCTGACCGTCGACGGCGTCAATGTCGGCCAGGTCACCCTCGATCTCAGCGGAGGCCTGACGCAGTACGCCGCCGCCTCGGGCACCGTGACGACGAACGACCTCAAGCAGAACGGCTACGCCTCCGGCACGCTGAACTCCGTCGAAGTCGGCGAGAACGGCATCATCAGCGGCAAGTACTCCAACGGCTCGGTGATCGGACTGGCCCGGGTCGAGGTGGCGCAGTTCGTCAATCCCGACGGGCTGAAGCCGGATTCGATGGGCAATTACCAGCAGACCGTCGCCTCGGGCGAGGCGATCAGCGGGCTCAAGGATTCGACCGTGGTCGGGGCGAACGTCGAGCAGTCGAATACGGACATTGCCGCGGAATTCTCGAAGATGATCGTTACCCAACAGGCCTACTCTGCCAACACCCGGGTGATGTCGACGGCGCAGACGATGATCTCCGATCTGCTCAACGTCATCCGCTGACGAAGCCCTGAGGGAGGAGAAGCGCCTTGGCCCTCGACGCGTTCAGCACGGCCACCGCCGGCCTGCGGGTCACGCAGGCTCAGATCGGGGTCGTCTCGCAGAACATCGCCAATGTCGGCACGGCCGGCTATGTCCGGCGCACGCTCTCGCCCGTCACCTCGGGCTCGGGGAATGCCGGCGTGGCGACCGGCACGGTCGCGCGGGCGCTCGACGCGGCCGCGCTCAAGCAGCTCCGCGCGGAAAGCTCGGGGGCGGCCTACACCTCGCTGATGTCCAAGACCCGCACGCAGCTCGACACGCTCTACGGGCGGCCCGGAGACGCCTCGGCGCTCGACGGGGTGTTCAACAACTTCACGCTCTCGCTGCAGACGCTCGCCGCCAACCCGACTTCGACGGCCGCCCGGGCGACGGTGCTCAGCTCCGCCAACGACCTCGCCACGCGCATCGGCAGCGCCGCCAACGGGGTTCAGGCCCTGCGCTCGGGGCTCGAATCGCAGCTCGCCGCCGATACCGAGAAGGCCAGCGGCCTGCTCACGCAATTGGCCAAGCTCAACACCCGCATCGTCGCGACCGCGGCCGGCGATGCGAGCCGTCCCGAACTCGAGGATCAGCGCGACCAAGCGCTCAACAGTCTATCGGGCCTCATCGACATCAACGCCGTCACCCAGAGCGACGGCAGCGTGAGCGTGCTGACCAGTTCCGGCGTCACCCTGCTCGACCGCTCCAACGCCGCCTCGCTCAGCTTCGATGCCCGCGGCACGCTCTCGGCCAACGCGCTCTACGCCACCGACCCATCGCAGAGCGGCGTCGGCACCATCGTCGCGTCGACACCCGGTGGCGGCAAGATCGACCTGCTCGCCGCCGGGGCGATCCGCTCGGGCTCGATCGCCGCCGCGATCGAACTGCGCGATACGGTGCTGCCGCAGGCTCAGCGCCAGCTCGACGACCTCGCGGCGGGCCTGTCGTGCGCGATGTCCGACCGTCAGGTCACCGGCACCGTCCCCACCGACGGGACCAAGGGGGGCTTCGACATCGACCTGACCGGCCTCTCGGCCGGCAACGCGATCACCCTGACGGTCCAGGACGGGAGCGGGACGCAGCGCAACCTCATCCTGATGCCGTCCTACCAGAATCCGCCCCCCGCGATTCCGGCCGGCGCCACCGACGACGCGAACGCCACGGTGATCCCGTTCACGATCCGGCGGCCGGATGCGACCCCCGCCCGCGCTCCGGACGAGATCCGGAGCGCGATCACCGCGGCTCTGGGCGGGGGATTCACGGTATCGAGCGTGCCGGGCGGAGAGGCCGGTGCGATGCGCATCCTCGCCAGCGGGGGGGCCAGCCTGGTCGCGGCGAGCGCCAGCGTCACGCAGGTCACCTCGGCCGGCGACATCAAGGGCTCCACCACGCAGCTTCCGCTCTTCGTCGATGGCGCTTCCGCCACGCTCTACACCGGATCCTTCGACGGCGGCTCGCAGCTCACGGGCTTTGCCCAGCGCATCGCCGTGAACCCTGCGGTGGTCGGCAGTGCCGGGAGCCTCGTCGGCATCACCGGAACGGGCGCGGCGAGCGGCATCGGCGACGGAACCCGGCCGCAGGCGCTGTTCACCGCGTTGACGGGGGCCCAGCGTCTCTTCTCCTCGTCGAGCGGCATCAGCGGCATCGACGCCCCGACCCGGTCGAGCGTCGCCGACTTCGTCCAGGGCGTCATCTCGGCGCAGGGCGCGGCGGCGGCGGCGGCGCAGGATCTCGACGAGGGACAGAGCATCGCCCTCTCGACGGCGCAGGGGCGCTTCGCCTCCGCCTCGGGCGTCAATATCGACGAGGAGATGTCGAACCTGATCGCGCTCCAGCAGGCCTACGCGGCCAACGCCCGCGTGCTGACCGCTGCCCGCGACATGATCGACACCCTGCTCAGGATTTAGGTGCGGAGCCGCCGATGACCATCACCGCTTTCGCCGCCGGCACCTACCGCTTCGACCGCCAATCGGCGAGCCTCGTCAGCATGAAGAACCAGCTCGACGGGCTGGCTCAGCAGCTCTCGACCGGGCGCACCGCCGAAACCTATGGCGGCCTGGGCGTGGCGCGCACGACCAGTCTGAGCGCGCACGCGGCGATCAGCGCCCAGGACGGCTACCTCGCGGCGATCGGCTCGGCCGAGACCCGGGTGAAACTCACGAGCGCCAGCCTCACCCAGCTCAAGGCACTCTCCGACAGCACCCGCTCGAACCTCACCGGCATCGTCGCCACCCGCAACGAGAAGCTGCCATCGGCCACCGTGCAGCTTGCCGCCAACAACCTCTCGGCGGCCGTCGATGCCCTGAACCAGCAGGCGGCCGGGGTCTACGTCTTCTCGGGACGGGCGACCGAGACGGCGCCGGTCGTCTCCGACCAAGCCATCCTGAATGGTATCCCGGCCGAGGGCCTCGACGGTCTCAGAACCCTGATCGCCGAGCAGAAGAAGGCCGATCTCGGCCCCTCGGGCAATGGCCGCCTGACCCAGAGCGTCGGCACCCGGACGATCGCTCTGTCAGAGGATTCCAGCGCCGAAGCACGGGCGAATTTCGGCTTCAGCCTCATGGCCGCGTCGAGTTCGAACAGTGCCACGCTCGGTGCGAATGTCGTTGCCGGATCAAAGCCGGACGTCGCCTTGAGCTTTGCCGAGCAGCCTGCCGAAGGCGCCCAGGTGCGGGTGGTGGTGCAGCTCGCCGACGGCAGCCAGACGACCCTCGACCTCACCGCCCGCGCGGGCGAGGCCGGCAATGCGGCCGGAGCCTTCTCCATCGGAGCCACCAAGGAAGAGACCGCCGCCAACCTGAAGCGGGCGCTCGGCGGAGCCGACATCGCCAGCGTGCAGAGCGCGAGCCCGCCCGGCGTGGCGGCGGCCTTCAGCAACGGCCAGGCGGCCACGGCGACCCTGACCGTTGGCAGCAATCCCGCGCCCGGCGACACGATCACGCTCAAGCTCGGGATGCATGACGGCACGACGAAGTCGATCACCCTGACCGCCGCCGCCACGGCCGGGGCCGACTCCGCGACGGCCTTCGCCATCGGTGCGACGCCGGAGGAGACGACCGCGAACCTCTCCCGCACGCTCCAGAATGCTCTGACGACGGCGGCCAACACCGAACTCTCGGCGAGTTCGGCCAGCCGCGCCTCGCTGAACTTCTTCGAGGGCTCGCCCGCCGCAGGCCTGAGCCCCCGGCGCGTCGCGGCGGACGGCAACGGCTACGCCGAGACCGCGAGCGCCAAGACCGTGATCTGGTACAAGGGCGACACCGCTTCCGACCCGCGGGCGACGGCGACGGTGCAGGCCGGCACCAGCCGGACGGTCGAGATCGGCGCGCAGGCCAACGAGGAGGCGATCCGCCGGACGCTTGCCGGGATCGCCGCGATGGCGGCGGAAAACTTCACCACCGGGACCGGAACGGTCGACACGGCACGGTTCGAGGCGGTCTCCGGCCGGGCGGCGAACCTGCTCACCGCGGGCACCAGCCAGCAGAGCCTGGAGCAGATCGGCACCGATTTCGGCCTGGCCGCCAGCAGCATGGCCAATGCGAAGTCGGTGGCCAACACCACCAAGGCGACCCTGCAGGACTCCCTCGACGGGGTCGATACGGTCTCGACGGAAGAGGTCGCGGCCAAGCTCCTGAGCCTGCAGACGCAGTTGCAGGCGAGCTATAAGGTCACCTCGATCCTCTCCGAGATGAGCCTCGTCAACTATCTCCGCTGAGACGGCCTTCCGCTTGATCCAAGCGGGACGCGTATCGCTGAGCCCGCGCGCCGCCCTCGCGGAGGCGCCAAACGAAAGCGGCCCGAGGAATTCCTCGGGCCGCTTTCGTTTCGTTCGCTTACTCGGCCGCGTCCGGCGTATCGGTCTTCTCGGGAGCCGCCTCGTCCTCGGGGCCCTTGTAGCGGGTCCGGCGGCGGCGCGGCTTGGGCGCGGGCGCTTCCTCGGCCGATGACGGCACGTCAGCGGCGGGGGCCGCCTCCCTCGGCTCCGGCGCGGCGCGTGCAACCGGTGCCTCGGGGGACGGCGGGGGTGTGGGGTTGCGGGTCGCCGTCATCAGGAAGGCGGGCAGCGCCGACGGATCGGCGGCGTCGGCCGCGGCGGCGCGGCTGGCTTCGCTCGCACGTCCGCGTCCACGCCGCGGCGCCGGGCTGTCGGAGCGCTGGGGCGTCTCGGGCCGAGCCGCAGGCTCGGCGCGGGTGTCCTGACGCGGCTCTTGACGGGGTTCCTGCCGAGGCTCTTGGCGCGATTCCTGGCGAGGCGCCTCGGGCGACTCGTTGCGACCGTTCTCGAAGCGGCCGGCGTCGCGACGGTTCTCGCGACCCTGCGGCTCGCGGCCCTGGTTGTCGCGACCTTGAAATTCACGACCTTGATTGTCCCGGCCCTGATTCTCACGGCCGTCTTGGGGCTGCTGCCCGAAATCCTGCCGATAGTCCTGACGCCGGTCCTGGCGCGCGGCGTCCTGACGGGGATAGTCCTGACGATCCTGACGCTCGGGCCGATCCTGGCGATCCTGACGGAAGTCCTGCCGCGGCTCGCCGCGGTTGTAATCCGGCCGGTTGCCCTCGAAGCGCTGGCCCCGGTCGTTGCGGTCGTTGCGGTCCCGGCCCTGTTCGCGGGGCTGGAAGCGCGGGTTCCGGTCGTTGCGATCATTGCGCTGAGGCCGGCCGTCGAAGTCGTGGCGCTCGAACGGCTGCGGCTGCTGCGTCGGGTCGCCGTACTCGTCGGTGCCGTAGCCGAGCCCCTGGCGACCGCCCTCGGCGCCCTGGCCCTGAACGGTCTCGTCGTCGCCTTCCTCGTCCTCGTCGAAGCCGTTGCGGGCATAGCCCTGCGTGACCTGCGGACGACCGGGCTCCTGAGCGCCGGTGATGATCCGGAAATAGTGCTCGCCGTGCTGGAAGTAGTTCTCGGCGGCGACCGGATCGCCGCTCGCAAGGGCGTCGCGCGCCAACTGTGCGTACTTGTCGGCGATATGCTGTGCGGTGCCGCGGATTTTGACGTCGGGACCGTTCGACTCGTAAGAGCGCGTCAGCGGATTCGGACCCTTGGGCCGATTGCGACCCCGCATCCGTCGATTCTGGTTTGGTCTCATCGGCCTCGATTGACCCTCGTTACCTGTCGCTCAGCGTGACTGACAGTGCCGGAGCTTGGCTCGCGGACAGGGCGAGCCGGGCGCAAGGCGCCCGACCGCGCTTCATTCCACGATGTTTGCCGCTCGTCTGGTGGCTGCGCTCGGTTTTGGCGCGCCGCGAGACATCCCTCGACTGTCAGGTTCGATATCACCGAGCCTAGGCGCGACTGCCGGAGCGCGTCCGCTCGATGGTGGGAAGACCGTCCGAAGCCGGAGGACACGGTCAAAACCGATCCTGCCGATACCGTTTAAAAGAGTGCCTCACAAAACTCCCGGGTCTCGGGAGCTCCCTTTGGCCTGTAGGGCGCAGCGGGAGTTTTGTGAGAGACGCTCAACGGACCATTGGCGGCCTGCATCCCTAAGCTAGTGACTGACGCCCTCGACAACAAGCATTTTTTCGTGGCCAAGGCAGCTTATGCCGGAATTGTGCAGGTTGAGCAGCCATTCGCGCCACATCCCGGCGCGAAATCCACTCCCTCGATCCGTCACCTGCCCGCCAAGGATGGCCGAAGCGTGACGACCCGGTCGTGGCCCGCGAGATCCCGGCCGACGCCGATGACCTCGAATCCGGTCTCCTGCGCGAGACGGATCAGGGCGTTTGCCTGATCGTAGCCGATCTCCAGCACGAGCGCGCCCTGCGCCGAGAGCAGACCCGGCCGCTGCGCGACATCCGAGAGAATCGCCCGGTAGGCGTCGAGGCCGTCGGCTCCGCCGTCGAGGGCCGCCTGTGGATCGTGCAGGCGAACCTCCGGTTCGAGCGTCGCGATGACGGGGGCGGCAATGTAGGGCGGGTTCGAGACGATGAGGTCGAACGGCCCCTTCAGCGCATCGAGCCAGGAGCCGCACAGGAAGGCGGCCCGATCGGCGACACCGTTGGCCGCCGCGTTCCGGCGGGCGACCGCCAGTGCCGCCGCCGACCGGTCGAGGCCGAGGCCGAGCGCGCCCAGCCGCTCGTGCAACAGAGCCACGAGGATGCAGCCCGAGCCGGTGCCGAGATCGATCAGGCGCAGCGGCCGCTCGCCCTCGGGCAGCAGGCGGAGCGCCGCCTCCACGACGCTCTCGGTGTCGGGCCGCGGCACCAGCGTCTCCGGGCCGAGGGCGAAGGGCAGCCCCCAGAACTCCCAGGCGCCGAGGATCCGCGCCACCGGCTCGCCCGCGAGCCGCCGCTCGGCCGCCTGCCGGAGTGCCTCCGCAGCGGCCGTACCGAGCGGTTCGCGCCCGCGCAGCGTCAGGTCGAGAGGCGTGAGCGAAAGGATGTGCAGCAGGAGGAAGCGCGCGTCCGAGCGCGCGTTCGGCAAGCCGGCCCCTTCGAAGGTCCGGACGAGATGCCGCAGGGCGGCTTCGCGGGAAAGCGTCGGCGCAAAGCGGGGGCTCATGCCGGCCCCGACCCTTATGCCATTCCCTCGGCGGCCAGCAACTCCGCCTGATGCTCGGTCACCAGGGCGTCGATCACCTCGTCGAGTGCTTGGCCGGCCATGACCTCCTCCAGCTTGTAGAGGGTCAGGTTGATGCGGTGGTCGGTGACGCGGCCTTGCGGGAAATTGTAGGTGCGGATGCGCTCCGAGCGGTCGCCGGAGCCGACCTGCGCCTTGCGGTCGGCGGCCCGCGCCGAGTCCTTGGCGGTGCGTTCGGCGTCGAACAGCTTCGAGCGCAGGAGGGACATCGCCCGGGCGCGGTTCTTGTGCTGCGAGCGCTCCTCCTGGACGAACACCACCACGCCGGTCGGAATATGCGTGATGCGGATCGCCGATTCCGTCTTGTTGACGTGCTGGCCGCCGGCGCCCTGCGCCCGCATGGTGTCGATCTTCAGGTCCGCCTCGTTGACGACGATGTCGACCTCTTCCGCCTCGGGCAGCACCGCGACCGTGGCGGCGGAGGTGTGGATGCGCCCCTGCGTCTCGGTGTCGGGCACGCGCTGGACGCGGTGGGCCCCGCTCTCGAACTTGAGGCGCGAGAACACGGAGCGGCCCTTCACCTCGGCCACGACCTCGCGATAGCCGCCGGCCGTCCCCTCGCTCTCCGAAATCACCTCGACGCGCCAGCCCTTCGACTCGGCGTATCGCGCGTACATGCGGAACAGGTCGCCCGCGAACAGGGCCGCCTCGTCACCGCCGGTGCCGGCGCGGATTTCGAGGATCGCGCTCTTCTCGTCGGCGGCATCCTTGGGCAGCAGGATCAGCTGCAGCGCGCGGTGGGCCTGTTCGAGCGCACCTTCCGCCTCCGGCTTCTCCTCGGCGGCGAGCGCGCGCATCTCCGGATCGCCGCCCGGCTCGTCGATCATCGCCCGGATGCCGGCCAGGTTGGCCTCCGCCAGCCGGTAATGATGGATCGCGGCCACGACGCCGTCGAGTTCGGACAATTCGCGGGAGAGTTGCACGATGCTCCCGGCATCGGCCGAACCGTCGGCGAGTTGCGCCGTGACGATGTCGTGCCGCGCCAGGATGGCGTCGAGGCGATCGGAAGGAATGGGGGTCATCGCCTGTAAGGATACTCGTCGATGGTGCGCGTCAAATCGGAAGGGGACGGGGCGGATCGCACGGCCGCTTCGGCGGGCTCGCCGGAACGGCAACGTTCATGGCGGTCCGACCGGCACCCGTTACCCGTGCGGCGACCGGGAGGGAAGATGCACCGGGGCCGGTCCGCCGCGCATCCGGGTCGTTCGAGGGCCGCTCACGCCGCGGCGGACCATGGAGACGACGCGAGAACGACCTCCGCCGGCACGTTGACCCAGGTCTCGCCATCGGGCTCGGGGTTGGCGGCGAGCCAGTCGCCGACGATCCGGTAGCCGAGGGTGTATCCGAGCCAGCGCGGATGACGGCCGCCGGCTCCGAAGAACCAGCCGGCGTGATCGTGATTGGGCGCCCGTAGCTCCGCCGCGCTCGGGAGATGGGCCTGCAAGGCCGCGTCGTCCAGGGCACGTTCCCAGGGCTCGGGAGGCGCCTTGAAGAGCGTCCCGGCGAACTGTCCGGCCAATCCCTCGCTGACGATCGCCTCACCCAGCGTTCGGCCATATCCGGGGCCGGCCCAGCGACGGCAGTGATGCACCTCGTGGGCGATCGTCCGTCGGATGTCGCCGTTGTCGAGGCTCGCCGCGAAGTTCGGGTTGAGCGGGTCGACCGTGAGCGAGCACAGACCCGGCCGGCAGGCGCGGCCATTCGTGCCGACCTCCGGGATGACCGCGCCGGTCAGGCGCTCCACGAGGATGTCCAGCCGGAACGGTGGCAGGACGCCCGCCACGGCGGTCCGGGCGGCCTCGATTTCGGCAGCGATCCGGTTGCGCCAGGGCGCGAGGTCGCCCTCGGCCTCCAGCCAGTGCACCTGCCAATCCACCCGTTTTCCTCTCGCAGGCTGGAGCCGATGTCGGTCGTCGTGAACCTAAATCGGCACGCCGTTCGCCTTGGCATAGGCGGCCAAGGCGGGCCGGACCGAGGCGCCGTCGGTGACCCGGGTCAGCTCGGACTGGATCAACGCCGCGACCTCGGCGGCATCGGCGGAGAGCACCATCGCCTTGACCGGGCCGATCGAGGCCGGCGACATCGAGAAATCGCGAAAGCCCAAGCCGATCAGCGCCAGCGCCTCCAACGGCCGGCCGCCGATCTCGCCGCAGACGGTCGCCGGACAGCCCTGCGCCGCGGAGCGCTCGGCGATGAGGCGGAAGGCGCGCATCGCCGCCCCGCACAGGGGATCGAAGCGGTTGGCCACGCGCCGGTTCTCGCGATCGACGGCGAACAGGAACTGCATCAGGTCGTTCGAGCCGACCGACAGAAAATCCGCCTCGCGGGCGATCTCGTCGATCTGGAACAGCAGCGAGGGCACCTCGACCATCGCGCCGAGGCGGCAATCGCTCGGCAGGGCGTAGCCGTGGCGGCGTAAGTGCGCCTTCTCCCGCTCGACGATGTCGCGGGCGCGGATGAACTCCTCGACGGTGGCGACCATGGGGAACATGATCTTGATCGGGCGCCCCGCCGCCGCCTTCAGCAGCGCACGCAACTGCACCCGCAGCAAAGCCGGCCGGTCGAGGCCGATGCGGATCGCCCGCCAGCCGAGCGCCGGGTTCTCCTCCTCCAGCGCCGGCATGTAGGGGAGGATCTTGTCGCCGCCGATATCGAGGGTGCGGATCGTGACCGGCAGGTCGCCGGTGGCCGAATAGACCGCCTCGTAGAGCGTCTGCTGTTCGGCGGCCGAGGGCATCCGCTCGGCGATCATGAATTGCAGCTCGGTGCGGAACAGGCCGACGCCCTCCGCCCCGGTCTCGTGGAGATGCGTCAGATCGACGAGCAGGCCGGCGTTGAGGTGCAGGCCGATCTTCACGCCGTCGCGGGTGACGGCGGGCACGTCGCGCAGCGCCCGGTACTGCTCCTGCCGCCGGGCGCGCAGGCGCACCATCTCGGCATAGGACGCCTCGACCTCGGGGGTCGGCCGGATCTGCACCTCGCCCGAGAGGCCATCGACGATGATCGCGTCGCCGGAATCGCACAGGCTCGTGGCGTTGGCGATCTCGCCGACCGCCGGGATGCCGAGCGCCCGGGCGACGATGGCGATGTGGCTCGTCGGCCCGCCCTCCTCCAGCACCACGCCGCGCAGCCGCGCCCGGTCGTAGTCGAGGAGTGCCGCCGGGCCCATGGAGCGGGCGACCAGGATCGCGTTTTCCGGCAGGCCGTCGCCGTTCTGGCTCTCCTGGCCGACGAGGCGGCGCAGCAGGCGGTTGGCGAGGTCGTCGAGATCGTGGAGGCGGTCGCGCAGGTAAGGGTCGCTCTGGCGCAGCATCCGGGCGCGGTTGTCCGACTGCACCCGCTCGACCGCGGCTTCCGCCGTGAGCCCGGACTGCACCGCCTCGCGCATCCGCCGCAGCCAGCCCTTGTCATGGGCGAACATCCGCACGGTCTCGAGGATCTCGCGGGATTCGCCCGAGCCGATGCCGTCGCCGCGCTCGACCAGTTCGTCGATGGCCGAGCGCACGTCCTCGATCGCCGCCTCCAGCCGCTCCATCTCGCGCTCGACGTTCTCGGCGATCAGCGTCTTCACGACGATGCGCGGCTCGTGCAGCACGACGTGTCCGAGGCCGATCCCGTCGGCGAGCGCGACGCCGCGCTGGCTCACCGGACGGCGCGCGGCGGTGCCGGCGCCGGGCGACAGCGCCTGGAGTTCACCGGAAGCGATCAGCTCGGCCAGTACCATGGCGGTGGTCTGGAGCGCTTCGATCTCCTCCTCGGAATAAACGCGGTAGGTCTTGTTCTGGACCACCAGCACGCCGAGCGTATTCCCGGCCCGCAGCAGCGGAACGCCGAGGAAGGCGTGGTAGATTTCCTCGCCCGTTTCCGGCCGATACGAGAACGAAGGGTGCGACTGCGCGTCGGACAGCGCCAGCGGCTCGGCGGTCTTGGCGATCAGGCCGACGAGGCCCTCGTCGGCGCGCATGCGGGTGATGTGGACCGCGTCGCGGTTCAGACCTTCGGTTGCAAACAGTTCGAGGGTGTTGTCATCGCGCACCACATAGACCGAGCACACCTCGGCGATCACGTTCGCCGCGATGAGGACGACGATCCGATCGAGACGCTGCTGCGGACTGACCGGCTCCGCCATGGCTTCGCGGAGCCGGCGCAGCAGCAGGCGCGGGCCTCCGGGCGCAGCGGGCATCGTGTCGTCAATCCGGGTCGGCCGGCGCAACCCTGGCTTGTGAGCCGTGGGGCCGACGCCGACGGGAACGGTCAGGCCTGATCGAGGCCGTATAGCGAGTGGAGCGTACGGACGGCAAGCTCCGTGTAGGCAGCGTCGATCAGAACCGAGAACTTGATCTCGGATGTGGTGATCGCGCGAATGTTGATACCCTTCTGCGCCAGCGCCCGGAAGGCCTTGGCTGCGACGCCCGCATGCGAGCGCATGCCGACGCCGATCGCCGAAACCTTCACGACATCGGTGGCGCCCTCGATCTGGCCGAACTGGATCGTGTCGCGCTGAGCGTCGAGGATGGCGCGGGAGCGCTCGTAATCGGCCGCCGGCACGGTGAAGGTCATGTCGGTGGTCGATTGATCGCCGGACACGGTCTGGATGATCATGTCGACGTTGATGTTGGCATCCGCCAGCGGGCCGAAGATCGCTGCGGCGATGCCGGGGCTGTCCTTCACGGCGCGCAGGGTGATCTGCGCCTCGTCCTTCGAGAAGGCGATGCCGGTGATGATCTGCTGTTCCACGATTTGGTCCTCGTCGCAGATGAGGGTGCCCGGCCGCGCGGCATCGGGGGGATCGAAGGAGGAGCGCACCGTGGTCGGCACCCGGTGCACCATGGCGAGCTCGACGGACCGCACCTGGAGCACCTTGGCGCCCAACGACGCCATCTCCAGCATCTCCTCGAAGGTCACGCGCTCCATGCGCTGGGCCTTGGGCACCACGCGGGGATCGGTGGTGTAGACCCCGTCCACGTCGGTGTAGATGTCGCAGCGCTCCGCGCCGATGGCGGCGGCGATGGCCACCGCGGAGGTGTCCGAGCCGCCGCGCCCCAGCGTCGCGATCCGGCCGGTCTGCGGATTCACGCCCTGGAAGCCGGCGATGACGGCGACCTCGCCGCGCTTGAAGCTCTCATCGAGATTCGTCGGGTCGATGCCCTCGATCCGGGCCGAGCCGTGCGCGTCGGAGGTGTGGATCGGGATCTGCCAACCCTGCCAGGAGCGGGCCTTGATCCCATCCTTGTTGAGCGCGATGGCGAGCAATCCCGAGGTGACCTGCTCGCCCGAGGCCACGACCGTATCGTACTCCGCCGCGCCGTAGAGCGGGTCGGCGTCCTTGACCCAGCCGACCAGTTCGTTGGTCTTGCCCGACATCGCCGAGACCACGACCGCGACCTCGTAGCCGGCCGCGACCTCGCGGGCGACGTGGCGCGCCACGTTGCGGATGCGGTCGACGCTGGCGACGGAGGTGCCGCCGAATTTCATCACCAAACGGGGCATGTCGCGTCCGGTCTGCTCATCTTGTCCCTACGGTGCCGGCCGCGAGGCCGGCACGGCGCGCCGGCTCAGGAAAACAACACGGCGCGGCTGTACCGGGGATGCGACCGGCGGGTACAAGGGCCCCCCGGCCGTGTCAATCGGACGGCAGGACCAGGGCCATCGCTCGAAGAGTGCCGGCCCTTCATTCCGGGCGCGAAGAGCGCCCCGCGGAGCGGGTTCGAGGACCGGAACGGTCGCTCGAACACAGAAGCGGAGCGAGAGCCGAGGCCGCGGAGGCGGCCGCGGGCGCTTGAGGCCAACCGGAAAACAGCGCAACCGCGTTCAAGCGATTGCGCTGCCATAGGTTCAAACGATGCGAAAGTGAGCCGGATGACGGGTACCTCGATCGACCGGGACGAAGTGGCGCGTTTCGACGCCCTGGCGGCGCGCTGGTGGGACGAGCGCGGGCCGATGGCCGTCCTGCACAAGTTCAATCCCGTCCGCGTCGGCTACATCCGCGACGAGGCCTGCCGCATCTTCGACCGCGACCCGGCGGCGCCCTTTCCCCTCGAAGGGCTCAGCGTCATCGATATCGGCTGTGGCGGCGGCGTGCTGTGCGAGCCGCTGGCCCGGCTCGGTGCGAGCGTGACCGGGCTCGACCCGGCGACCGGCAACGTCGCGGCGGCCCGCGCCCATGCGGAAGCGGAAGGCCTCACCATCGACTACCGCGACGAGACCATCGAGGCGGTGGCCGCCCGCGGCGAACGCTTCGACATCGTGCTCGCCATGGAAGTGGTCGAGCACGTCTCCGACCGCGCGGGCTTTCTGCGCGCGTGCTGCACGGCCGTGAAGCCCGGCGGCCTGCTGTTTGCCGCCACCATCAACCGGACGATGCGCTCCTTCGCGCTCGCCATCGTCGGTGCCGAGTATGTGCTGCGCTGGCTGCCGCGGGGCACCCACGATTGGGAAAAGTTCGTGACGCCGAGGGAGCTGTCCGCCGACATCACGGCGGGCGGCCTCACCGTCACCGACACGACCGGCGTGGTCTACAATCCGCTCAACGATTCCTGGCGCGCGAGCCACGACACGGGGGTGAACTACATGATCGCGGCGCACCGCCCCGCCTGAACGAAGCGGGCGGGTGTTCGTTGAGGGATCTCCCGGGCAGAACGGAGATCCTCGAACCATGCTCGAAAAGCTGCCGCATGCCGTCGGTCAGGCTCTCTCCGGCCTCAGGGCCGGCGCGGAGAAGGCCGCCTTCCACACGGTGGCGGCCGAGGCCCCCGCCACGCTCCGCGTGACGAGCGCGGCCTTCGCCGACACCACCCCGATCCCCGCCCGCTACACTGCGGACGGCGAAGGGCTCTCGCCGCCGCTCGCCGTCGCCGGCGTGCCGGACGGGACCGCGGCGCTCGTCCTGTTCGTGGAGGATCCGGACGCGCCCTCCCCCCACCCCTTCGTCCACCTCATCGCCTGGAACCTGGGCCCCGAGGACCGGAGCTTCGTCGAAGGCGACTTCGCGAGCCCGGCCGGTGACGGCGCCCGGCATGATCTGGGCCGCAACTCCTTCCAGAAGGATCGGTGGCTGCCGCCGGACCCGCCGACCGGTCACGGGCCGCACCACTACCTGTTCCAGGTCTTCGCGCTGGCCCGCCCCGCGACCCTGCCCGGCTCGCCGGGCCGCGGCGCCCTGCTCGACGCGCTTCGAGACAACGTGATCGCCAAGGGTCTGCTGACAGGAACCTACGAGCGGGCGTGAGCATCTTGCGCTCACCGCGAACGAGCGGGCATGACCGTCGTCGAACGCGGCACCGCTCCCGCTCGTCGGGGGCGATGATGCGGGACGACCGGCGATGTGAGGGAGACGGCACGGAATGAAGGCCCTGGTGTGCAGCCGGCTCGGTGGGCCGGAGGATCTCGCCATCGAGAACCTGCCCGATCCGGTGGCGGGCCCCGGCGAGGCGCTGGTGCGGGTGCGGGTCGCGGCGCTGAACTTCTTCGATACGCTCATCATCGCCGGCCGCTATCAGGTGAAGCCCGAACTGCCGTTCTCCCCCGGCGGCGAGGCCTGCGGCGTGATCGAGGCTTTGGGCCCTGGCGCAGAGGGCTTCTCCGTCGGCGACCGGGTGATGGTCCATCTCAGCCACGGCACCGCCCGCGAGCGGATCGCGGTTCCGGTCAAGCGCCTCGCGCGGGTGCCGGATGCCGTGTCCGACGCCGCCGCCGCCGGGCTCTCGATCACCTACGGCACCACGCTCCACGCGCTCCGGGATCGCGCCGGCATCCGGCCGGGCGAAACGCTCGTCGTCCTCGGCGCCTCGGGCGGCGTCGGGCTCGCGGCGGTCGAACTCGGAAAGCTGCTCGGGGCGCGCGTCATCGCCTGCGCCTCCTCGCCTGAAAAGCTCGAGACCGCCCGCGCCCACGGCGCCGACGACCTCGTCGACTACAAGGCGAACAACCTGCGCGAGGAATTGCGGCGCCTCGCGGGCGAGCGCGGAATCGACGTGGTCTACGACGCGGTCGGCGGTGATCTGGCCGAGCCGGCCATGCGCGCGCTGGGCTGGAAGGGGCGCTTCCTCGTGATCGGTTTCGCCGCAGGCGAGATCCCGAAGTTCCCCCTCAACGTCATCATGCTCAAGGGCATCGACGTCCAGGGCGTGCATTGGGGTGCCTTCGTCGAGCGCGAGCCGGAGGCGCATGCGGCCAACCAAGCCAGGCTGCTCGCCTGGGCAGCGGAGGGCAAACTCACCGTGAAGGTGCACGGCGTCTATCCGCTCGACGCCTACGCGGAGGCGCTCGGGGTGCTCGTCCGCCGCGAGGCAGTCGGCAAGGTGTTGCTCGACCTCAAAGGCTAGAGGCAAGCTCGGCCAGGAGCATTCGGGGCAGGCCCGCTCGGTGTTTGATCCCTCGGTGGGGTGGTACGGTGGACCACCACACCGGCGGTCCGGCGGTGCAATTCCCAAACTGTCCGGAAGCCGGCCAATGGCCGTCTTTTTCCGCGTTCGGGAGGGCCGCCCCCCGTCACGCAGACCCGTCGGCGATGAACCGCAGTATCGCGGCCGATCGATCCTACCGGTCGAGCCGTGCCAGCGCCGCGGCGATCCGCGCCGCGCCCGGTCCGCCGCCCGCGGCCACGGGGTGGCGGCGGTCGAGGGCGATCGCGCCGCGGTGGCTGGCATGGGTGATGGCGATCGCCAGCGCGTCCGCTGCGTCGGCGAGCTTGAACTCCGCCTTCGGCAGTAGGAACTTCACCATCGCCTGGATCTGCACCTTCTCCGCATGGCCGTTCCCGGCCACGGTCTTCTTCACGAGGTTGGCGGCGTATTCCGCCACCGGCAGCCCGGCCAGCGCCGGCACCAGCAGCGCCACGGCGCGGGCATGGCCGAGCTTGAGCGTCGCCTGCGCGTCCTTGTTGACGAAGGTCTCCTCCACCGAGACCTCGTCGGGCGTGTAGGTCGTCACGATGCGGGTCAGACCTTCGTGCAGTTCGCGCAGGCGCAACGCCAGCGGCAGGTCGCCGTCCGAGGTGACGACGCCGCAGGCGAGGTAGGACAGCTTGCTGCCGCGCGCCATGATCAGGCCCCAGCCGGTGCGGCGCAGGCCGGGATCGATGCCGAGGATGCGGACGTCCGTGGTCATGGCCTCGGCCTCCTTCAGAGCATCGATCCGGTACGGCACATATCGTGAACGAAGCGTTGCCGCAAACCCGCGGCCCGCTTTCGCGGCTTACTGAAGCTTGAACTCACCCTCCAACCGGAGGGACACCTCGTCGCCCAGCAGCGGCAGGAAGGCGTTCACGCCGAACTCGGAGCGCTTGATCACCGTCCAGCCGTCGAAGCCGACCGAATAGATCTTATCGACCGGGTTGACGCCCGCCTGGTTGAAGGTGGCGTCGAACGAGACCGGCTTCGAGACGCCGCGCAGGGTCAGGGTGCCGTTGACGCGCGCCGTCGTCGGGCT
Organism: Methylorubrum sp. Q1; assembly: GCF_004683995.1. Lineage (NCBI taxonomy): Bacteria > Pseudomonadati > Pseudomonadota > Alphaproteobacteria > Hyphomicrobiales > Methylobacteriaceae > Methylorubrum > Methylorubrum sp. Q1. The sequence continues at coordinate 22,895 of NZ_SRHQ01000028.1, forward strand.
CGTCGGCTCGACCGACGTGCTGACGAAAGTCGCCTCGGGAAACGTCCCGACGTCGAGGAAATCCGGCTGCTTGAGGTGCGCGTTGAGCTTGTCGTTGAGCCCGTTGGCGCTGCCGGTGCCGATCTTGACGGAGAGACTGCTCTTGGCCGGCGCGGCGGGATCGAGAACGAGGTCGCCCGACACCTCCGTGAACTGGCCGTAATAGGTCGAGAAGCCGAGATGGTTGATCGACCACGTGATCTTCCCATGCGCCGGATCGAGCCGGTAGCGCCCGGCCTTCACCTGCCCCGGATCCTTGGTCAGGGCGGGTGCCGTTCCCTTGGCGGCCTCCTGCGCCTGGGAACCGCCGGGCGCGGCGAATGCGAAACCCGCCAGCAGGAGGGCGGCGAGGGCGAGCGTGCGCTTCATGCGGTCACCTTGTCGGTTGTGCCGCCACGACGGATATGGCCTTAGGCCAAGCGCGGCAACGGACCCTTCGAGGATCGACGGTTCACATGATCGGCAAGCTCAAGGGAATCGTCGATTCCTACGGAGAGGATTTCGTCATCCTCGACGTGAACGGCGTCGGCTACGTCGTCCACTGCTCTGCTCGCACTCTGCAGCGTCTGCCGAAGCCCGGCGAGGCGACGGATCTGGCCATCGAGACGCATGTGCGTGAGGACATGATCCGCCTCTACGGTTTCCGCGTCGATGCCGAGCGGGAGTGGTTCCGCCTGCTCCAGACCGTGCAGGGGGTCGGCACCCGCGTGGCGCTCGGCGTGCTCTCGGTGCTGGAGCCGGCACAGCTCGCCACCGCCATCGCCACCGGCGACAAGGGTGCCGTCGCCCGCGCCCCCGGTGTCGGCCCGCGGCTCGCAGCCCGTCTCGTCGCCGAGCTGAAGGACAAGGCGCCCGCCTTCAGTCCCATCGATCCGGCGCTCATCGCCCTGACCGGCGCCGTCGAGGACAGGACCGCGCCGCAACCGGTCGCGGACGCGATCTCGGCCCTGGTCAACCTCGGCTATGCCCAGATTCAGGCCTCGGCCGCCATCGCCGCCGCCCTGAAGGGCCTCGGCGAGGAGGCCGGGACGGTGGAGGCCAAGACCCTGATCCGGCTCGGGCTGCGGGAACTGGCCCGATAGGATAGACCGAACCGCCTCAACCGCCCTCGTCGAAAGGCGGCGGCTGCAGGCGCTGCCAGGCGGAGGCGATCCGCTCCGGCTTCACCTCCAGCGCCGCGGCGCAGGCGAGGAGCGACGGTTCGTCGCTCATGACGTGGTCGAGCACGGCGCCGAGAAAGCCCGGATCGTGCAGGCTCTCGCGCAGCGTTCCGGGCTCCAGGCCGCTCGCGGCGATGAACCGGAACAGCCGGTCCTCGTCGGCGGCGAGCCATCCGAGCACCTCGACCGCGAGACGCTCGCTCGGGCCATCACTATGATCAAGTTTGCGTTTCATCAACGAGTAGCAGTTTAAGAGAGTAAGAGGGCCGGGCCACGGGTTGGAACGCCATCGCGACCGCGCCGGAGCAGGTCATGAAGAAAACCGTTCTCATCGTTGAAGACAACGAGCTGAACATGAAGCTCTTCAACGATCTTCTGGAGGCGCATGGCTACGCGACCCTCAAAACCGCCAACGGTATCGAGGCGATTGAACTCGCGCGCGCGCACCACCCAGACTTGATCCTCATGGATATCCAGCTTCCCGAAGTCTCGGGCCTGGAGGTGACAAAATGGCTCAAGGACGATGACGACCTACGTAACATTCCCGTGATCGCCATCACCGCTTTTGCAATGAAGGGCGACGAGGAACGCATTCGTGAAGGCGGATGCGAGGCATATTTGTCCAAACCGATCTCGGTTGCGAAGTTTTTGGCAACGGTCCGTCGGTACATTGGCGATGACGGCGCTCCCTGAGACCTCTTCGGACTGAATGCCGTCGCGGTCCTGAAGGCCGCGCCTCGGAGGAACGATGTCCGCTCGCGTCCTGATCGTGGATGATCTCTACCCCAACGTCCGGCTGCTCGAGACGAAACTGTCTCTCGAGTATTTCGACGTGGTCGTGGCGATGAATGGGCCAGACGCCCTGGCCATTTGCGAGAAGGGCGAATGCGACGTCGTTCTCCTCGACGTGATGATGCCGGGCATGGACGGCTTCGAGGTCTGCCGCCGGCTCAAGGCCAATCCCGCCACCGCCCACCTGCCGGTGGTGATCGTCACCGCCCTCGATCAGCCCGCCGACCGGCTGCGGGGCCTGGATGCGGGCGCCGACGACTTCTTGACCAAGCCCATCGACGACACCGCGCTGATGACGCGGGTGCGCAGCCTCGTACGGCTGAAGGCGGTGACGGACGAACTGCGCTCGCGCGCCCTGGAGACGCGCGAGATCGGCGGCCCCGACCCCCTGGTTCTCGCCGCGGCCGATACCGGCGAGGGTGCGCGCATTCTCCTCGTGGAGGACCGGGCGAGCGCCATCGACCGCATCGGCACGGCGCTCTCCGAACACCATCAGGTCACCGTGGAGACCGACCCGCACCGCGCCCTGGTGCGGGCGCCCGAGGGAGGCTTCGATCTCGCCCTGGTGAGCCTCGATCTCGAAGGCTTCGACGGGCTGCGCCTGTGCGGCCAGCTCCGCTCGCTGGAGCGGACCCGCAGCATGGCGCTGATCATGGTCGGCGAGATGCACGAGAAAACGCGCATCACCCGCGGCCTCGAATTCGGCGTCAACGACTACCTGCTGCGCCCGGTCGACCGCAACGAGCTGATCGCGCGGGTGCGCACGCAGGTGCGGCGGCGGCGCTTCTCCGAGACGCTGCGCGGGGCGCTCCAGGCCTCGATGGAACTCGCGATCACCGACGACCTGACCGGCCTGCACAACCGGCGCTACCTCGACCGCCATCTCGGGCCGGTCTTCGGTGAGGCGGCCTTGCATCAGAAGGGCCTCGCCTGCCTGCTCCTCGACATCGACCGCTTCAAGCTGATCAACGACACCTACGGCCACGAGGCCGGCGACGAGGTGCTGCGCGCCTTCGCCGAGCGCATCCGCCAGTATGTGCGGCCGATGGATATCCTCGCCCGCTACGGCGGCGAGGAGATCGTGATGGTGGTGCCCGGCGCCGAACTGCCCGATGCCCGCGCCATCGCCGAGCGCATCCGCGAACGGATCGAGGCGACCCCCTTCGCCATCGAGGGCGGGACGCGCGACATCGGCGTGACCGTCTCGGTCGGCGTCTCCGTGCGACGTGCGAGCGATACGGGGCCGGCCGACCTGCTCAAGCGCGCCGACACCGCGCTTTACCGCGCCAAGTCCTTCGGCCGGAACCGGGTCGAGGCGGCGGCCGCGTAGGGGATCCCGGCCAGCCTCACTCGGGAGCCGGCACCTCCGCCGGGACGGTGGCGGGTGGGGACAGGCCGAGCAGCCGCGCGATCTCGTCGCCCTCCGCGCCGCCCAAGAGGTCGGCGAGGGTGTAGCGGTCGAGAACCGCCAGGAAGGCTGCCAGCGCCTCACCGAGTGCCCGCCGCAGGCGGCAGGGCGCGGTGATGGCGCAAGACCCTGAGGAAAAGCACTCGACCAGGGCGAGATCGTCCTCCGTCTGGCGGACGACGGCACCGATGACGATTTCCTTCGGTGGCTTGGCGAGGCGCAGGCCCCCGCCCCGCCCCCGAATCGTCTGAATCAGCCCGAGCCGGCCGAGTTGATGCACCACCTTGGTGAGGTGGCTTTCCGAGATCCCATAGGCGCGCGCGATCTCCGCGATCGAACTCTGCTTCGGCTCGCGCAGGCCGACATAGATCAGGGTCCGCAGGGCGTAGTCGGTGTAGCGGGTCAGGCGCATGGCGGGTCCGAACGACCTATAAGGTACATTTCAGTTGCATCTTTTAGAGAGCTGCGACAAAAGATTCATGTCGAATGAATCTTTGGATCCGACAATGCCCGCACCGCTCTCGCCCCAAACCGTCGCCACCGTCAAAGCCACGGTTCCGGCTCTCGAAACGCACGGGCTCGCCATCACCCGGCGCATGTACGCGCGCCTGTTCGAGAACGCGGAGATCCGCGACCTCTTCAACCAGTCGCACCACGGCGAAACCGGCTCGCAACCCAAGGCCCTCGCCCTCGCCGTTCTGGCCTATGCCCGCAACATCGACAACCTCGGCGTGTTGACGAGCGCGGTAGAGCGCATCGCCCAGAAGCATGTCGCGCTCAACATCCTGCCGGAGCATTATCCGCACGTCGCCGACGCCCTGCTCGCGGCGATCCGTGATGTGCTCGGCGAGGCGGCCACCCCTGAGATTCTCACCGCCTGGGGCGAGGCGTACTGGTTCCTGGCGGAGCTGCTCATCGGCCGGGAGGCGACGATCTACCGGGATCAGGCGACCAAGGCCGGTGGATGGAATGGCTGGCGCGACTTCGTGGTCGAGAGCGTCACCCCGGAAAGCGAGACGATCCGCTCGTTCGTGCTGGTCCCGACTGACGGCGGCGCCGTGCTGCGCCACGAGCCGGGGCAGTATCTCGGCTTCCGCGTCGACCTGCCGGGCCGAGGCGTGCTGAAGCGGAACTACTCGATCTCCTGCGCACCGAACGATCGCGCCTACCGCATCACCGTCAAGCGCGAGGCTGCAACGGCGCATCCGGCCGGACTCGTCTCGAACTGGCTGCACGCGGACGCGAAGGCCGGAACCGTGCTGAAGGTCGCAGCACCCGCCGGCGACTTCTTCCTCGACCGGGAGAGCGCCGAACCGGTGGTTCTGGTCAGCGGCGGCGTCGGCCTGACGCCGATGGTCAGCATGCTGGAGAGCATCGCCGCGGAGACGCCCGAACGCCCGGCTTGGTTCGTCCACGGTGCCCTGAACGGGCGGGTCCACGCGATGCGCGAGCATGTGCGCGGCCTTGTTGCGAACCGAGCGACCCTGTCGGCCCACATCGTCTACGCGGAGCCGGAGCCGCAGGACCGGCCCGGCGAAGATTTCGACCGCGAGGGGCTGATCACCGCCGAGTAGCTCGTTTCGAACACGCCCTCGGAGCGTGCGACCTACTACCTGTGCGGACCCAAGCCCTTCCTGGCCGCCCTGGCCAACGGGCTGACCCGCGCCGGCGTCCCGGCGGAGCGGGTCCGGTTCGAGTTCTTCGGCCCCGCCGACGAGTTGTTGGACGAGGCGCCCCGGCAGGCTGCCTGAGCCGGCAAGGCCACGCCGGAGGCGCGGTCAACCCGCCCCCGGATCGGTCTCGTCGCCCTGTGCCGGCACACCGGGCTTGCCGTCGGTCTTCTCGTTGGGATCCTTGACCGCGTCGGGGGCGCTGTTGGCGGGCTTGTGCCCGTCCCGGTGCTCCCGATCCGTCTCGCGGTCGTCGCCGTTCTGCTTGTCCATCGTCGCGTTCCCTTTGGAGCATCGTCCCGCAAGGCGGTTGCCGGCTTTCGGAAAAAGATGATGCAAAGACAGGAACCCAGAGCATTGTCCTGGATCTGAGATCCAGGACAATGCTCTGGGAATCGGGGCCGGGGCGGCTCAGGCGTTCTTGGCCCGGTCGGGCTCGCCCGCGACGGGCTCCCCCTCACGCGGGCCGGCCGAGGCCTTGCGGTCGGAATGGCCGCCGGACGAACCGCCGATCGCGGGCGGCGTGCGTCCGGCCGCGGCCCCTTCCGCGCTTTCGCCCCATTCACCGTGCCGCTCGGCATCGGAGCGCCCGCCGCCCCCCTGCCCGGTGATCGCCGCCTGCTCGGAGGTCTGGTGGCCGCCGCCCGCCGGATGGGGGCCGGGCGAGCCGACCGCCTCGTCGGGCTTGCGGGTGCCGGTGTTGCTCAGGTCTTCGTCGGGCCGGTTCTCATTTCCCATCACGGCCGCCCCCATCATGCTCGCCAAGATGCTTGCCATGACGCGGCGGCTCTTCCTGGCCAACGGCGGCGGTGGCGCGCTCGATCGCCTCCTGCGCCGTCGCGTCGGGCTCGGAACGGGAAGACGGATCGGAGATCCGGCGCAGATTCTCCGCGGGCGTCTCGGCCTCGGTCTGGTCCACCGCGTCCTGGCCCTGGCGCTCCGTGCCGGAGGCGATGCGCGCGGTCTCGGCCGTCCCGTCGGGATTGCTCTTCAGGTCCGCCTGGGTCCGCGAGGGGACGCCCATATCGAGGGGCGAATCGGTGCCGAAATCCTGGCCGTTGCGATCCGCATAGGCGTCGAACGCCCTCAGCGACGGCCGGTCGGGGGAAGTCTCCGTCATTCTTCGTCCTCCTGATCTGACCGGGACAACAATCCGGGACCGGAGGAGTTGCGGTGCGGGTCCGTCGCAGACCCGCACCGCGCGACGCGTGTTAGCCGATGCCTTCGAAGAGCACTGAGGAGATGTAGCGCTCGGCGAACGAGCAGGCGATGGTGACGATGCGCTTGCCCTGGAACTCGGGGCGGCCCGCCAGTTCCAACGCCGCCGCGACGTTGCCGCCGGTCGAGATGCCGCCGGGGATGCCCTCGAACTTGGCGAGGTCGCGGGCGGTGTCGATCGCCTGCTGGTTCGACACCTTGAGCACGCCGTCGAGGATGTCGGTGTGCAGGTTGTCGGGGATGAAGCCTGCGCCGATACCCTGGATCTTGTGCGGGCCGGGCTGGCCGCCGGAGATCACGGGGCTGTCCACCGGCTCCACCGCGAACACCTTGAGGCCGGGCAGGCGCGGCTTGAGCACCTCGCCGACGCCGGTCACCGTGCCGCCGGTGCCGACACCCGCCACGAAGGCGTCGAGCTGGCCCTGCGTGTCGTTCCAGATCTCTTCCGCCGTCGTCTTGCGGTGGATCTCCGGGTTGGCCGGGTTCGAGAATTGCTGCGGCATCACCGCGCCATCGATCTCGCGCAGCAGCTCCTCGGCGCGACCGATCGCGCCCTTCATGCCCTGCGCGCCCGGCGTCAGTTCGAGCTGCGCGCCGAGGAAGGCGAGCATCTTGCGCCGCTCCACCGACATCGTCTCCGGCATGACCAGGATCAGGCGGTAGCCGCGGGCGGCGGCGACGAAGGCCAGCGCGATGCCGGTATTGCCCGAGGTCGGCTCGACCAGCGTGCCGCCGGGCTTGAGCCGGCCGGAGGCTTCCAGCGCGTCGATCATGTTGACGCCGATGCGGTCCTTCACGCTCGAGATCGGGTTGAAGAATTCGAGCTTGAGCAGGATTTCGGCATCGACGCCCCGCTCCTTGGTGAGCCGGTTGAGGCGCACGAGCGGGGTGTTGCCGATGGTCTCGGTGATCGAGCCGTAGACGCGGCCGTGTCCGGGCTTGCGCACGGTGTCCGGAGTCGAGGTGTCTGTCATCGTCTGTCCGCTCCCTGAGCGCTCCCGCGCCGCAACGGCCACCGGCCCGGTGCAGGAGCGCGCGCCAACACGAAAGGCTTTCACATCGGCCCGAAGGAAGACGACCGCCAGGGGGACAAAGCCGATGCGAAACCAGAAACTTAGCGCTCCCGCCGAAGCGTGGTCCGCTGCGGCGACGCGTAGCCGATTTCGCAAGCTCCGTCGAGCTTCACGCCGGGCGGATACCAGTCTTTACACGGACTGCGCAAGGCTGAGCTTTAGCGGAGAATTTTATTTTCCTTTTTCGCCGCCGGACGACAGTATTGTCATCCTGATCACTCCGAATCGATGCACCGGTTACGGTCCGAGATCGCGGGTCAGGCGACGAGGAAGCGGGTGGCGAGGATCAGGATGCCGATTCCCGAACTGGTGGCGAGGGCGGCCAGGGTCGCCGCACCCTCGTGATGAGCGCGGACGAAGTCGTAACGCGCCGCGTGGGAAGCCGCCGGCCGCACCTTCGGGACGACGCGCTGGTGAACCCGGCCGATCCGCATTCCGTCTCTCCGCCTGAGCGGCCGCGCGGAGCGCGACCGGGGAGAGCGAGGAAGCGGCGTGGGAGACTGACGGAGGGTGAATCCGGGCGCCCGTCCGCGAATCGTCGTCAACGGGGACTTAAAACGATCGCGCGCCGGCGCGTCCGAGGAACCGGCGCGCTGTTCGAGAATGGGGCGCCTACAGGGCCCGATCAAACCGCAGCTCGCCGTTCTGGCTGCGGATCACGAGTTGCGAACCGTCGAGGTCCCACTTGCCCGCCGTGCGCAGGGCGACGAGGAAGGCCTGCTCGGTGGCCGCCAGCGCCTTGTCGCAGGTCTTCTTGGTGAGCGCCAAGGGACCGACGGCGAGGTGCTGTTCGCGCAGGGGGAAGGCGGTGGCGGTGAAGGTGTTGCAGCCGCCATAGCCGCGAGCGCGGTACTGCGCGTCGATGATGAAGCTCGGGCGGTCGGCACCGGTGAACGGCTTGCCGTTCATGCTGACGGCGGTCCACATCGAGCCGAGAGGGAACATCTTCTCCGTCGGCTTCGCGCCGGGGACGTATTGCGGCTTCTTATCGGGCTGCTTGCCCGCGCCGAAACCGGACGGATTGCCGCCCATGCCCATTTGCGCCGCAGCCGGCACGGCCGCGAGCGCGCCCGCGGCAACCGCGCAGGCCAGCGCGGCGGTCAGCATCCTGTTCATCGTTCAGCCCCCTGTCTGCTCGACTGCTTCACCCCGGAGCCCCACTTGGCCAGCGGCTCGGCTCTTCGCCCGATGATTGGGCCGAGCCGGCGCTTGCTCCGTATCCTTCGGGCCGCGCTCCCTGTCGGCAGCCGGTCCTGGGCGCTAGGGGGAATCGGCACAGATTCAAGCACAATTATGGTCAAGACCGGCCCGAGACCCGGTTCAGCGCCGATCCCGTCCGTTTCGACGCGCCGCGAACCTTGTGCGGCAGGAATCCTCGCCCGGCGAGTCGTCGGAGTGGGCGAAACGCCGTTTCTCACAAGCTTCGCCGAAACGAACCGGCCCGTCGGACCGTTGAACCATCCCGTGCCCCGTGGCGCGGGGTGGTATCTGCCAAGGATCGAGGAGAGCGGTTTGACGGGATCGGATGAAGGTGTGTCGAGCGGAGCCTTGCCCAATACGATGAATGCGGCCCAGTGCCGGGGTGCCCGCGGCCTGCTCGGTTGGTCCGAGGCGGATCTCGCCCGCCGTTCGGGGCTGGACGAAGGCTTCATCAAGGGGTTCGAGGCCGGCACGGGCGATCCCGCTTCGGGCCAGGTCGAGGCTTTGCGCAGCGCCCTGATGCAGGGCGGTGTCGTCTTTACCAATGGTGCGACACCGGGCGTGCGGCTGTCCGAGCAGCAGCGGGGCGGCGACGAGGGCACGCGGCTCGATCAGCTCACCACCGAGAACGATCGCTGAGGCAGAGCCTCAACCCGTCGCCAGGGCCTTGAGGTCGAAGCCCGGATCGGCAGCCTGCCCCGGCGTCAGCGCCTTGCCCGCGGCCAGCAGGCGGCGGGCCGCCATATGGTCGGCGGGCCGATCCACCGATTCGACGGCGCTGAGCGCATCATCGCGGAAGCGGAACACCGAGAAGCCGGCGCCGGCACGGCGCAGGACGCTCGCGTCAGTCGGTGCGGCGAGACCGGCGATCTGGAGCTTGCGTGGCCCCTGATCGCTCCAGAACCACGGCACCGCGTCGTAGGCCGCGGGCCGGCCGGTGAGCCGCGCGGCGAGACAGCGGGCCTGATCGACCGCGTTCTGCACCGATTCGATCCGCACCCGGTCGCCACCGGGCATTCCGGACGCGAAACGGCTGGGGAAGCGCACGCAATCGCCGATCGCCGAGATCGCCGGATCGCTCGTTGCCAGGAAGGCATCGATCTCGATGCCGTCGCGCACGGCGAGCCCGGCCTCCGCCGCGAGTTCCTGGTTCGGCACCACGCCGATGCCGACAAGCACGAGGTCGGCGGGCAGGCTTTTCCCGTCGTCGGTGCGGACGGCCGCAACCCGTCCCCCCTCCCCCTCGATGGCAGTGACACCCGCCCCGAACAGGAACGTGACGCCGGCCTCCTCGTGGAAGCTGCGGAACGCCGCTGAGGTCTCGGGCGAGACCGCCCGCGCCATGACGCGCTCGGCCGCCTCGATCACCGTGACGGAGAGACCGCGGGCGGCGCAGACCGCCGCGAATTCGAGGCCGATGAAGCCTGCACCCACCACGACGATCCGGTGGATGCCCCCGATCGCCGCACGAAGCGCATCGGCTTCGTCGAGGGAGCGAAGCTGGTGCACGCCTGCGAGATCGGCCCCCGGCACCGGCAGCGCCCGGTTGCGGGTGCCCGTCGCCAGGATGAGATGGTCGTAAGACAGATCCTCGCCGTCCGAGAGCCGGACGCTGCGCCCGGCGCGGTCGATCGCCGTCACCCGTATCCCGGGCCGGTGCTCGATACGGTGCTCGGCGAAAAAGCTCTCCTGCCGCAGCAGCAGGCCGCGGTCATCGGTCTTGCCGGCGAGATAAGCCTTCGACAGCGGCGGGCGCTGATAGGGGAGCGCGGCCTCCTCGCCGATCAGGCTCAGGCTGCCGGAAAACCCCGCCTCCCGCAGCGAGGCGGCGGCCTGGAAGCCGGCCTGCCCCGCCCCGGCGATGACGATCGTCTCCATCGGCACACTCACTCGCCCGCCTCGGCCGGGCTGCGGACCGCCTTGAGCGGCGGCGCGGCAGCCGGCTCCTCCGGGAAGAAATCGCCGGGAATGCTCGGCAGGAAGCGGCGCCCCTCCTGCGCGAGATAGTCCCAGAACGCATCGGAGGCCGGACCGAGCACCTTGTCGGCGCGGCGCACGACGTACCAGTCGCGCCGGATCGGCAGGCCCTCTACGTCGAGGAGGACGAGGCGCCCGCTCGCCACCTCCGCCGCCACCGAGTGACCGGACAGGAGCGCGATGCCGAGGCCCGCCATCACCGCCTGCTTCAGCGTCTCGTTCGAGCCGGAATCGATCCCGAGCTTGGCCCGGCGGATCATCACGCCGTTCATGAATTCCTCGAAGACCGAGCGGGTGCCCGAGCCCTCCTCGCGGACGAGGAAGGATTCCTCGGCCAGATCCGCCCGCGTCAGGCCGCGCCGCCCCGCCATCGGGTGGTCGGGCGCGGCGATCAGCACCAGGGGATGGGGGCCGAACGTCTCCGCCTCGATGGCGAAGTCCCGCGGCGGGCGGCCCATGATCGCGAAATCGATGTCGTAGTTGCGCAGCGCCTCGATCGTGTCCTGGCGGTTGCCGACGGTGAGCGAAATCTCGACCTTCGGATGGCTCTCCATGAAGCCGGCGATGACGAGCGGCGCGAAATACTTCGCCGTGGAAACGACCCCGAGGCCGACCCGGCCGCCGCCGCCGCCCTTCAGGGTGCGCAGGCGGTCGGTGCAGGTTTCCAGCACGGTGTTGATGCTGTTGATCGCCCACAGCATCTCGCGGCCCGCATCGGTCGGTTTGAGGCCGGTCGGCGTGCGGTCGAACAGGAGAAGGCCCGCCTCCTCCTCGAGCTGGCGGATGCGTGCGTAGAGCGCGGCGGAGGTGACGTTGAGCTCTTGCGCGGCCCGCGTCATGGTGCCGAGCCGTGCGACCGCGGCGACCGCCTGAAGCTGCTTGAGCGAGAGATTGCGCATGCCCCGGTTTTAGTTTTTTTGCGGGGCACCACAAGTTTTTTTAGAAATCTTTCGACAGCCGTCTCGTGCCGTCTGGCGCTGCCGCCTCGCCACAGCGTATCATGGCGTGAGATGGACCTGCACGCCTTCGCGCGCGCATGGCCGATAAGAACGCCGCGCAGGACCTTATGTTAAGCGCGGCTTCGACGGGAGCGAGCCTCAGAACGATGACGAAGCCCTACGGGTCATCCCTCGACGATCATCTCGACGCCGAAGTCGCGCGGGATCCCTCGCTGGCCGACACCGCCGCCACGATCCGGGCGCTGGCCGCCGCCGCGATCGACGTGAGCGAGACCGTGGGACGTGGGTCGCTGGCCGGCGATCTCGCCGCCCAGGGCGAACACAACAGCGACGGCGACGTGCAGAAGGCGCTCGACGTGATCGCCCACAAGCGGTTCATGCAGGCCCTCGAAGAGGCTCCCGTGGCGCAGGTCGCCTCGGAGGAAGCCGAGGATGTGGTGACGCTGAAGGCCGATGCGCCGCTGGCCGTCGCGATCGACCCGCTCGACGGCTCGTCCAATATCGGCGTCGGCATGGTGGTCGGCACCATCTTCGGCATCCGCCCGGTGACGCAGGGCGAGGATCCCAATGCCTCGTTCCTGACCCCCGGCACCACACAGACCGCCGCCGGCTTCGTCGTCTACGGCCCGGCTACGACCTTCGTGGTCACGCTCGGAAACGGCACCCGCATCTTCACCCTCGACCGGACGGACAAGGTCTTCCGCCTCACCCACGACGCGATGAAGATCGTGCCCTCCGCCAACGAGTACGCGATCAACGCCTCGAACGTCCGCCACTGGGACGGGCCGGTGAAGTCGTTCATCGAGGATTGCCTGCGCGGCACGGAAGGCCCGCGCGACCGCGACTTCAACATGCGCTGGACCGCCGCCCTGGTGGCGGATGCGCAGCGCGTCCTGATCCGTGGCGGCGTGTTCCTGTATCCGGGTGACAACCGGAAGGGCTACGCGCAGGGCCGCCTGCGCCTCTTGTACGAGACCGCCCCCATCGCCTTCCTGATCGAACAGGCGGGCGGCGCCGCCACCGACGGCCAGGGCCGCATCCTCGACCGGGTGGCCACCAAGATCCACGAGCGCTCGCCCCTGGTGTTCGGCTCCACCGAGGAGGTCGAGTGCGTGGCCAAGTACTATGACGGCCGCCAGCCCAGTGCCGGCCGCTCCCCCCTGTTCGGCCAGCGCGGCCTGATGCGCAGCTAGAGCGTCAGCGTCCTCACATCAGCAAGCCCATGTCGGCGCGTCATCCCATCATCTCGGTCACCGGCTCCTCGGGCGCCGGGACCACCTCGGTCCGCAACACCTTCGAGCAGATCTTCCGTCGGGAGGATGTCAGCGCCGTCTACATCGAGGGCGACGGCTTCCACGCGCACGACCGCGACACCATGCGGGCGATGATGGCGCGCGAGCCGACGCTGAGCCATTTCGCGCCCCGCGCCAACCTCCTGCCCGAGCTGGAGGAGGTGTTCCGGAGCTACAGCGAATCCGGCACCGGCCGCACCCGGCACTACGCCCACGACGAGGCGGATTCCGCGCGCTACGGCGTGCCCATCGGCGCCTTCACGCCCTGGGAGCCGTTCCAGCCCGGCTCGGACCTGCTGTTCTATGAGGGCCTGCACGGCTGCGTGGTCGATCAGAACGTCGATCTCGCCCGCTATCCCGACCTCAAGATCGGGGTGGTGCCGGTCATCAACCTCGAATGGATTCAGAAGCTGCACCGGGACCGCTCGACCCGCGGCTACTCGACCGAGGCCGTCACCGACGTGATCCTGCGCCGGATGCCGGACTACGTGCAGACCATCTGCCCGCAATTTTCGTGGACCGACATCAACTTCCAGCGGGTGCCGACGGTGGACACCTCGAACCCCTTCATCGCCCGCTGGATTCCAACCGCCGACGAATCGATGGTGGTCATCCGCTTCAAGGATCCGAAGGGGATCGATTTCTCGTATCTCGTCTCGATGATCCACGACAGTTTCATGAGCCGGGCCAACTCCATCGTCATCCCCGGGGGCAAGCTCGATCTGGCGATGCAGCTCATCCTGACGCCGATCATCATGCAACTCGTGGAGCGGCGGCGGCGGCTGGCGTAAGCCTCGTCCGTCACCCTCGGAGCGCCGACCGCTCGCGATGACGGCGAGGATCGTGCCGCGTCGCACGCCCCTCAGGCGCTTCCGGCATCCGACATCTCGACGGAGGCCGCCGCCTCCTCTCTGTCGAGAAACGCCGCGACAACTTCAGAGAATTCCGGGGTGCGCAGGTAGCCGTAGGATTTGTGGTGGTTCACGCTGCCGCGCGGGCGCCGATAGGTGTTGAGGACGGGACGATCGATCACGCCCACGCCCGCCAGGTTCGGGGCATAGGCCTCGGCCAGCGTCGTGCCGACGGTCGCCACGTCCTCGCGGTCGCCGAGATTGCTCCAGCGGGCCACGGCGTAGGGCACGCGCAAGGCCCCGTGCTCCGCGGCGAGGCGATGCTTGATCTCGGCCAAGCCCAGGGGCGCGCCCAGGGTGACGAAGTGGTCGATCCGCGGGCAGCGCCCGTCGCGTTCGAGCTGCCGCAGCACGTCGTAGGCGATCAGCGAGCCCATGGAATGGGCGGCGAGCAGCAGCGGCCGGCCGGCATGACCCACCAGCGCCGCCCGCAAGCGGTTGCGCGCGGCCTCGCGGAAGGCGGCGTCCTCGTAGTAGCCCCACAGATCGTCGAGCCGGTGCTCGATGATGAAATCGTCGAGGACGAGGCGTCCGGTCTTCTCCTGCGCCCATTCGACGATGCGGTAGAGCCGGTCGGTCAGGGTCGGGACGCAGACGCCGTCGGCGCTCGGAAACGGTCCCCTCCCCCGCGCAGGGTAGTAGGGCTCCCGGTTGCTGTCCTCGGAGAGCGGCACGTCGTAGCGCAGGTCGGCCCAGTAGACGAAATCGAAGGAGAGGTTCCGGGGATCCGCGCCGAGGTTGCGCCGGAGACCCTCGCGGATCGCTTCGGCCCACCACGCCTGCTTCTCTTCCTTAGGCGGCTTGTTGGCGAGGCCGTGGATACCGAGGATGAGCGGGCGGTCCTGCATCGGTCGAGAAGGGAAGCCCTGCGCATCATCGATTGCCGGCTCAACGCCGACCCCGCAGGGCATATAGCGCACGGACCTCGACGTTCCGCGCGACAAATCGGCAGATTGGTTCGGCGGCCGGGCATCGCCTCGCCGCCACCGGAGAGACGCGCCGTCGGAACGGCGCGCAGGCGTCGGCCTACGCGCCCATCTTCTCCACCAGCGCGTCGGACAGGGCGAAGTTGACGTAGACGTTCTGCACGTCGTCCTGATCCTCGATCACCTCGACGAGGCGGATCAGCTTCTCACCGGTCTCGTCATCGACGTCGATGGTGTTCTGCGCCTTCCAGATCAGGCCGGTCCGGCGCGGCTCGCCAAAGCGGCCTTCCAGCGCCTTCGACACGTCGCCGTAGGCGTCCTGAGCGCAGATGACTTCGTGGCCCTCGCCATCCGAGCGCACGTCGTCGGCGCCGGCCTCGATGGCAGCCTCCAGCATCGTGTCGGCGTCGGCCACGTCCGGCGCAAAGGCGATGACGCCGACGCGGTCGAACATGAAGGCGACGGCGCCGGTCTCGGCGAGGCTGCCGCCGGACTTGGTGAAGGCCGAGCGCACGTCGGAGGCGGTGCGGTTACGGTTGTCGGTCTGCGCCTCGACGATCAGAGCGGCGCCGCCGGGGCCGTAGCCCTCGTAGCGGATCTCCTCGTAGTTCTCGCCGTCCCCGCCCACGGCCTTCTTGACGGCGCGCTCGATGTTGT
Source organism: Methylorubrum sp. Q1 (assembly GCF_004683995.1). NCBI lineage: Bacteria > Pseudomonadati > Pseudomonadota > Alphaproteobacteria > Hyphomicrobiales > Methylobacteriaceae > Methylorubrum > Methylorubrum sp. Q1. The sequence goes on from NZ_SRHQ01000028.1 coordinate 38,177, forward strand.
CCTTCGGCATGTTTTCCGCCCGGGCCGCGAGGATAGCGGCGCGCAGGCGCGGGTTCATCGAGGGATCGGGCGTGCCGAGCTTGGCCGCCACCGTGATTTCGCGGGCGAGCTTGCTGAACACCTTCGAGCGGACCGCATCGACGCGGCCCTTGCGGTGCATGATGTTCTTGAACTGGGAATGCCCGGCCATGGCGGGATCGTCTTCTCGTTCGTGCGGGCGGAGGGCTCCTTCACGCAAGAAGGATCCTCGACGCCGCGCGGGATGTGTCGGGGGCTCCGCTTATAGGCTGCGCGACCACTCCGAGGCAACGCGGGGCGGTGACGGCTCGGGTTCGATCGTCTTCGCGGCCGGGCGCCCGATCCGTCGCGGGCCATCCGCCCCCCGGCACGCCGCTCTTTCGCGCTGGCATCGGTGGCCGGGTTCGCCGCGGGAGTGATAGAGGTCGTGGGCGAAGACCCGATCCTTCCTCACGGTCTTGCATGAGGCGATCCGATGCCGACGACCGAAACGGGTACGGCCGGCACACAGGGCAAGCGGTGGCGCTTCGGCCTCGCCGCCCTCATCGGTGCGCTGGCCGGCGCGACGCTGTTCCCCAGACCCGCCAGGGGCGGCGCCGGGGAAGACGTCAGGGCTGATCCTGCGCCAAGAGATCCCGGTAGCGCGCCGCCGAGCAGCTGACGACGGTGCCGCCGGAGAGCGGCAGCCAGTTCGGGTCGCTCCACAGGAGGAGACGGTCTTCAGGTCCGCGCCCACCTGCACGATGTCGCCCGCGAGCAGCGCGCCGCGCCCCTCCGCCCCGTCCCGCCAGTGCAGCACGGAGCCGCCGGGGAAGTGGCCGCCGAGGCGCAGCAGGGTCAGACCGGGGGCGAGCGCGCGCTCATCCTCCTCCCAGAACACCACGCGGTCGTCGGGGCGCATCACCCATTCGCGGTCGCGGGCGTGGAGGTAGACCGGCGCATCGAAGGCTGCCGCCCAATCGGGCATGGTCGTGTATCACCACCGCCGGCCGCAGGCGCCGAGAACCGGTATGGCGCGAGCGCGGTTCAGGGTACAGAATCCGGGATCGCCCCGAGGCTCTTCCCCCCGGCTCGGGCAGGCCCCACGACGATGCAGCGCACGCTCTCTCTCCTCCACGCCCTCTGTCTCGGCGTCGTCGGCCTCGCCGGCACGGCGGCCTCGGCCCAGGAGCGGCCCTTCACCCCATCGCTCACCTGCGGGACGGTGCAGGCCCTGGTGGCGCGGCAGCGCCGTGTCGTGCTTGCCACAAGCCCGAACGCCTACGAGGCGGTGCATCTCGACAGCGGCGATTGCCGCAACGAGGTGACGGCACGGCCCGCCTTCGAGCCGACCCTCGACAATCCGTACTGCTTCGCCGGCTATCGCTGCGTCCAGCGCAACAACGGCGAGAACTCCGGGCGCTGAATCGGCCCGGTGACGCCGCCGCGTCAGCCCCGCCGCAGCAGGCACTTGGCTTCGGCCCTCGCACGATGCTCGAACCGGGCGAGGCGCAGGCGCCGTTCCAGGGAGATCAGGCCGGCACCCGGCGGCTGGGCAATGATCTCGGCGATGGTCTCGCGCTCGGGGTAGAGGCTTTCCAGCGCCGATCCCGGCATCGTCGCCGAGTCGAGCCGCGCGGCGAAGCCCTCCGCATGAAGGGCACGCACAATGGCGTCCTCCAGCACGAGGCCGGGGGCCTGGGCGCGCAGGGTCTCGTCGTAGGCGGTCTTGAGGAGATGGGCGGTTCCACCCGAGACCAGGGCGAGGCTCGCCGCGACCGTGCGCCCGTCGAGGCGCAGCAGGTCGGCCCGGACGGTGACGGGACCACCGTCCGGCCGGAACAGCGCGCGGGCGAAGGCTTCCGTCCGCGGGCGGCTGCGCAGGGCCGTGCCGGCCTCGCCCTTCCAGCCGGCCGCTTCGAGGGTGAGGAAATCGTCCAGCGCCCGTTCCAGCGCCGCCCCCTCGGTCGGGGTCTCGACGGTGAGCGTCCCGGCCTCCTCCAAGCGGCGGCGGCGGCGGCGCAGGTCCTTGAGGCGGCTCTTGTGCGGGTGGCCGGCGAGGAAGGCCTCGTAATCGGTCCGCCGATCGAGGATCGGGCGCTCGAAATGCGCGACGGTGCCGGTCTGCCAGCCGGCCCGCTCCATGGCGGCGAGCAGCCCGAGGCCGAGGCGGGTCTCGGTCGCGAGCAGCGGCCAGCGCCAGGGCCGGCCGCCGGAGGCGAGTGCCAGGCCTTCCACCAGGGCGTCGAGCCGCTCCTCCAGGTCGGGACCGTCGGCGACGAGGGGTGCGCTCGCCGTCACGTAGGGCGAGAGGAAGGGCTGCGCGATCGCGGCGCCGAGCCCGGCGATGTCGGGGCGCAGGGTGAAGGGCAGCAGGGCGGTGATCGCCCCCCCGTCACGGACGACCACCGCCGAGAGGCGGGGATGGCACAGGCCATGATCGCAATGGGCCGCGACGACCGCCCGCGCGTAGAACGGATGCGCGGGGACGGCTCGGACCGCCAGCGCGTCCCAGGCCGACGCCTCGGCAGCGAGCGCGGCAACGGGCTCGGCGGCCGCCCGCGACGATCCGGAGAGGGAAGGGGCGCGCATCACCGGGCGGCACTCCGCTGGGGAAATCCGACGACCGGCGTCGAGAGACCGTGAAGGGACCGGGCGCCGAGCGCCAGAATGAGCCCGCGCAGCGTGGTCGCCAGCGCCACCGCGATGGCCGCGCCGACGACACCGAGCCAGGGCACCAGGGCAAGGCAGAGTCCTGCGGCGAGGACCAGCATCGCCAGGGTGACTCCGGCGCAGAGCCGCTCGCCGCCGAGCATGGTCAGCACGTCCTCGGCCGGGCCGAACAGGCTCGCCGCGACGCTGCCGGCGACGAGGATCGCCAGAACCGGAAGGCTGGCGCGAAACCCTTCGCCGAACAGGCCGAGCAGCAGCGGCGACACCGCGACGATGGCGAGACCGACGCCCGCCGTCGCCAGGAAGGTCCAGCGCGCCTGCATGCGCACGAGATGCGCAAGGCCGGCCTCGTCGCCGCGCGCGCGGGCGGCGGCGAGGCGCTGGGCGGTCGTGGCGGAGGCCGCGTAATGCACGAAGGCCACGAATTGCTGGATGCGGGTGGCGGCAAAGTAGAGGCCGACGGCCTCCGGGGCTGCGAGGAAGCCGAGGATCACGACATCGACGAAGCCGAAGGCGCTCGCGGCAAGGTCGCCTGCCGCGATCGGCAGGCAAGCGGTCAGCCAAAGCCGCCAACGGTAGCGGCGCGGGCCGGCCGGCAGGTGGCGGCGCAGACGCGCAAGCAGGAGCCCGGCCTGAACCGCCGCCGCGAGGCCGGTCGCCGCCAGCGTGCAGGCGATGGCGACCCAGGCCTCGGCCGGCGCGCCCGCGAGCACGGCGCCGATCATCGCGAGCATGATGAGAGCTTGGCGCAGCAGGTAGGGCGGCGCGATGGCGAGCAGCGGCCAGCCCTGGCTGCGGGCCACGCCCTCGAGATAGTCCTGGAAGGCGAAGAGCGGCACGACGACGGCCGCGACGAGGATCGGCGTTCCGTAGGTGCCGGCGAGCAGGCCGCCTTGCGGGAAGGCCACGGCGAGGCCGCCGAGCGACAGGGCGAGCCCCCCGCCGAGGCTCACGAGCGCTCCGCCGAACAGGAAGCCGCGCACGCTGTCGAGCCGGCCCGTCGCCTGATCGGCGGGCAGGAAGCGGCAGGCGCCCTGGGACAGGCCGAAGGTCGCGGTGTGGCCGAGGATGGCGATCCAGACCCAGATCGTGGCGAAGATCCCGTATTCCGCGCCGCCCATCATGCGCGCCATCAGGACCTGCGCCCCGTAGGCGAACCCGGCCGCGCCGATGCGGACCGCGAACACGCCGAGCGCCGAGACGGCGGCCGTGGCGCGCAGGGCCCGAGCCCGCACGAGGAGGGTATCGAGAAAGGAGGTTGGGAGGCCGCCCGCGATCACCTTGTCCGCTGCCATGGGCGCGCCATCCGAAAGGGCGCCGGGCGCGGGTGTGGCCGGCACGCTCGGCGATCAGCCTAGGAAGCGCGGCATTTCGAGCGGGTTAAGAGTGCCTCATAAAACGTCCGCTGCCGGCCCTACGGCTGCTTCGGTGCCGGGCTTGGTCCGGAGCCCGGCGTTCCGGTCTGGGCCGGATCGGGCTTCGTGGTTTCGGACGTGGCGTGGTCCGCCTTCACCGCGTCCGTCTTATTCGGATCGATCTTGCCCGCATCCTTGGCCGCATCCTTGGCCGCATCCGGCTGGAGCAGCGACAGGGTGATCGCCCGCGTGGCATGCTCGGCCATGCAGCGCAGGCCGAGATCGTTGAGCCGGAAATGGCGGCCCAGCATGTGCGCCTCGGTGGTGCGCTGGGTCGAGAGGAAGCGCATTGCGGCGTAGCGGTGGACCAGCGGCACCGCCTCGCGGCGGGCGACGTCCTGCACGGTGCGCACCATCTGGGTGTAATAGGCGTCGTCGGCCAGACTCTCGGTGAAGACGGGGTCGATGAGCACGATGTCGATGCCGTGGGATTTCACCCATTGCACCGATTCGTCGAGCGCCTCGCCGAAGGCCTCGATATCGACGCGGGCCAGAGCATCGTTGGTGCCGACCTGCCAGACGACGAGGTCCGGCTCCATCTCGGCGACCATGGAGCGCAGCCGCTCGCCCGCCCCGCTCGCGACCTCGCCGGGCAGACCGCGGGCCTCGACCTCGACCTGAACGTCGGGCAGCGCCTGCTCCAGGGCGTTTTCCAGCTTCACCGGATAGCTCGCGGAGGCGCCGAGCCCCGCCGAGGAGGAGCCGATGGAGAGGACGTGGATCGGCCGCTTCTCCTTGAGCGCGGCCTTGACCGCCTTGAGCCGCGCCAGGGTGTAGAGCTTCGAGCCCGGCACCCGGCATTCGGGTGACAGGCTCAGGTCGAGTGCCTCGACCGTCGCGGTCGACGGTGCAGCCGGCATTGGTGCGGCGCCCGAGGTCTCGCCGAAGGCGGGCGAGGCGAGACTCAGGCCGAGGAGGACGGCGAGTCGGCGGGCGAGGCGGCGTCGGGTGCCTTGCGCGTCGGCCGCGGTCTGCGGGAACGCCATTCGACGAACCATGCGGTGAAACCCAGTGCGATCAGGCCGAAGCCTACGACCGAAATGTCAACGAAGATACCGCCGCCGGTTTGGAAGCGCACGAACTGTCCGGCGAGGCTCAACAGCGATCCCATCGAGAAGACCGCGAGCGAGTTGCGCCCCAAACCCGACAGAAAGCGGGCAAGGCGCCCGACGCGCGGTGCGATGAGAGCGTAGACACCCTGGAAGGCCAGCACCATCCCGCAGAAATGGATCAGCCGGGCGGGCGAGAGATAGGTCTTGTCGAAGGTGAAGACGAGGCGCGGCTCCGGCGCGAGCATCGGATCGGGCCGCAATTCGAGCACTGCGAGCACGACGCCGACGGTGACGATGACGACGCCGAGCGGCATCAGCCGCAGCCAGAGGCGCTGCAGCCGCTCCGATCCCCGCGTCGCCTCGTTCGACAGGAAGCCGAGCACCAGCAGCAATTGCCAGCAGAGCGGATCGAAGAACCAATCGCCCTCGCCGGGCCAGGAGGGGAAGTTCCACTCGAAGACGAGGCTCGCCCCGTAGAGCGACAGCGAGAGCGCCAGCAGCAGGAGTCGGCTCACCCGGCCGATCAACACCACGGCCGGGGCAATGGCGATCAGCACCACGTAGAGCGGCAGGATGTTGAAGAAGCCGAGTTGGTGCGTGAGCAGCACGACGCCGACCATGGTCTGGATCGGGTCGGCGAAGAAGCCGCCGGCATTGTGCCATTCGAGGATGAGCGGGTTGTCGAGATAGAGCGCGCATCCGGCGATCATCGCCAGCGCCAGCGCCATGATGGTGAGTTGCGCGCGGTACACCTCGATCGTGCGCGACAGAAGCCGCAGCACCGTGGTGAGGCGCGGCTCCGGCTGGCCGTCGCGCCCGCGGGTGGCAAGCCCGATCGACCAGCCGGCGAGGAACACGAACAGCTCGGCGGCATCCGAGATGCCGTATTGCGAGAAGGTGTAGCGCTCGAAGACGTTGCCGGGGATGTGGTTGATGAAAATCGTGATCAGCGCGAAGCCGCGCCAGAAATCGATCGCGTTCGGCTCGCGCATCAGGCTCCACGGTCCGGCGGTGTGACGTCGCAGCGGCAGGGTCCCGGCCTCCCGCGCGGCGCGCGAGGCGACCGGTACGGCGCCGTTCCGGGACCCGCGACCCGGAGCGGAAGGCGGCCGTCCTGATAGACCGCGCCGTGGTGGATTGGAAAGCGGTGGTTCGGTGACGAGGGCGCGAGAACGGCCGGATCAGGCCGCGCCGTGCAGGTGTCCCGCATGCCACTGGCGCAGGGCGTCGAGGGTGACGACGCCGTCCGGCCAGGCATGACCCTGAAGATGCTGGTGCGGCGCGTCCGGCTCGCCGAGATCGGAGACGGCGGAGAAGGCGCCGTCGAGCCGGTGGCTCTGCGTGTAGCGGCTGCGGGTGGCGAGAACCGGCAGGCCGGCGGCGAGCGCCGAGCGGATGCCGGCCGCCGAATCCTCGAAAGCGATCGCTTCGGACGGATCGATGCCGAGGCGGTGGACGGCAAGGGCGAAGATGTCGGGGGCGGGCTTCTTCTGCGCCGCCTCGTCGCCGGCGGCGATCACGTCGAAGGGCTGCGCGTCGTGCGGGAAATTGAGCCGGAGCAGGAGATCGATGTTCGGCCGGCTCGTGGTGGTCGCCACCGCCAGCCGCACGTTGTCCGCGCGCGCCTCTTCCACCAGACGCCGCACGCCGGGACGAAGCGAGAGTCCGCCGCTCTCGGCCAACGCGCCGTAATGGCGCGTCTTGAGATCGTGGATCTCCGGCATCCGGCGCTTGAGCGCGTGTGCCTCCTCGGGGTGGTATCGCTCGATGTAGTGGACGAGCCGCTCCTTGCCGCCCATCACCTTGAGCAGTTCGGCGTAGAATTCCGGCGACCAGTGCCAGGGCAGGCCGAGCGCGCGAAACGCCCGGTTGAAGCCTTGGCGGTGGAGGTCTTCGGTCTCGGCGAGCGTTCCGTCGACGTCGAAGATCAGCGCCTTCAGCATCGCACGCCGTCCCGCCCGGTGGCCGATTGGGCCGCCTCGCGAATCGCCGCGACGTTTTTTTCGTACTGGGTCGGTCCGCCCTTGAAGGCGGCCGAGCCGGCGACGAGGATGTTGGCACCGGCCTGCGCGGCGGGCCCGGCGGTCTCCGGGGTGATGCCGCCATCGACCGAAATGTCGATGGAGCGGCCCGCCGTCATCGCCTTGACGCGCGCAACGGTCTCCAGAGACGAATGAAGGAAGCTCTGGCCGCCGAAGCCGGGATTGACCGTCATCACCAGCACGAGATCGACCATGTCGAGCAGCGGCTCGATAGCGGAGGCCGGCGTGCCGGGGTTGAGCGCCACGCCCGCGCGCTTGCCCAAGGACCGGATCGTCTGGAGTGAGCGGTGGATGTGCGGACCCGCCTCGACATGGACCGTGATCGCGTCCGCGCCGGCCTCGGCGAAGGCGGCGAGGTAGGGGTCGGCCGGCGCGATCATCAGGTGCACGTCGAAGAGCTTGTCGGTCCACGGCCGCAGCGCCTTCACCACCGCCGGGCCGAAGCTGATGTTGGGCACGAAATGCCCGTCCATCACGTCGAGATGGATCCAGTCGGCGCCGGCTTGCGCGATCGCCCGCGTCTCCTCACCGAGCCTGGAGAAGTCGGCGGCGAGGATCGAGGGTGCGAGAAGGGTCATGGAACGGCTCGAAGCGAACACGGTGCCATTCCGCGAAAACCGCGGACGGCCCTGGGAGGGAGAAGCGGCCTGCAACCGATCTAGTGCATCGGACGGAAAGTTGCGCGTTGGCTTCACGCAAAAAATGCCGGCGCTGATGGGGGCAGGCCGGCATTCGTCACCGATTTCGCCGAGCCGGCCCGGCCAAGACGTCAGGACGTCGACGACAACCGGAAGGCACGCGTCCGCTCCGGACGGTGCCAGGCGGAGGGTTGGTCTTCCGCCCCGGTCCCCAGCGGACACTGCACGATGACGCTGTCACTCCAGCGCCCGTACTTGTAGCCGATCGCCGGAAGGTAGCCGACGCGCGCGAACCCGCAGGCCTCGTGCAGGCGCAGGGAGGCCTCGTTGCTCGCGTCGATGTAGCCGATCATCTGCCGGTAGCCCCCCGCGGCGCAGGCCTCGATCAGCGCCGGCAGAAGCCGGCGCCCGATGCCCGCATGCAGGTGGTCCGGGTGAACGTAGATCGAGTGCTTGAGGGCGTAGCGGTAGGCCGGGCGCTTGCGGAACGGCACGGCGTAGGCGTAGCCGGCGATCTGCCCGCCCCGCTCGGCGACGAGGTGGGGCAGGCGCTTGCTGCGCATGGTCTTGCGCCGCCGCCGCAGCTCGTCGGGCAGCAGGCGTTCCTCCTCGAAGTCGCCGGTATCGCCGACGCCTTTGCGGATGTGGCGCTCATAGATCGCGATCATCGCCGACACGTCGGCATCCGACGAGGGCCGGATCACCACCTCCGCGTGAGTTGGAATCGCCGCCGCGCCCTCCGCCATCAGGCGCCCTCGCGCAGGACGTAGGTGTGGAAGCGGATGCGCCCGTCCGGGTCGCTCTCGCGGTAGACGCCCTGGATCTCGGCCTCGAAGCCGGGGAACAGGTTGGCGGCCGCCTCGAACATCTTGAAATAGTCGAGCATCGGCTTGGCCCGCGCGTCGAGGCGCTCGCCGGGCAGCACGGTGCCGATGCCGGGCGGATAGACCAGCATCAGGGTCGTGGCGATGCGCCCCTCGGCCTCCGCGATCGGCACGTAATCGACCCGGTTGCGGGTGAGCATCTGCGCGGCGGCCTTGGGCGCCATCACCATCTCCGGCAGGTGCTCGGGCATGAACTGCTTGCGCTGGAGCGCCGAGGTGCCCGACTCGCGATGGAAGGCGTGGTAATCGGCGCAGAGGTCGCGCAGGCGCACGCCGCGGTAGCGCTTGGGCCGGCGTGCGACGAATTCCGGCATCGCCTCTTCGAGCGGCACGTTGTCGTCGTGCAGCCGCTTGAAGGCGACGAGGCCGGAGATGAGCGTGCCCGCCTTCGACGATTCGACGCCCGGCGTCAGCAGGAAGAGCAGCGAGTTGAGGTCGTTCTTCTCCGGCACGATCCGGTTCTCGCGCAGGTATTGCGCGACGATCGGCGCCGGCACGCCGTGCTCGGTATAGGCCCCCGTCTTCCGGTCGAAGCCGGGGGTGAGCACGGTGAGCTTGTTGGGGTCGGTGATGGCAAAGCCCGGCGCGACATGGGTGAAGCCGTGCCACGCGGCGCCCGGCGTCAGCTCCCAGTAGCGAGCGTCGGCGGCCAGAGCGTCGGTCGGCACGGACTCCCACGGGATCTCCGTGCCGTCGGGCCCCTTCACCACGTCGGGCACGAAGGGGTCGAAGAACCAGCGCCGCTTCGGGTCGGCCTCGCGCTCCTCGAACTCCTTGCGGATGGCGCGGGCCTTCTTGCGCCACTCGATGCCGAGGCGGATCGTGTCGTCCCACAGCACGACGCCGGAGCGGCCCTTCATCATCTGCGCGCCGACATCGAGCGAGGCGAAGATCGGGTAGAACGGCGAGGTCGAGGCGTGGACGAGGAAGCTCTCGTTCAGGCGCTTGTGCTCGACCCGCCGGGTCTGGCCGCGGATATGCCCGTCGCGGGTGTGGATCTGGGAGGCCTGGGAGAAGCTGGCGAGCTGCTTGTGGGTCGATTGCGTGGCGATGATGCCCGGCGACGTCTCGTCGAGCCCGGTCAGGCCCATGGCGAAGCGGCGCTGGTAGAGCGGGTGGAACTTCATGAAGCCCGCCCAGGCCTCGTCGAACAGGATGTAGTCGCACAGATGGCCGATGCGCTCGACGATCGCCTGCGCGTCGTAGATCGTGCCGTCATAGGTGCATTGCTCGATCACGGCGCAGCGGAACGGGCGCTCACGGCGCCACGCTTCCTTGTCCTTCACGAGCGGGTTGTCGCGGATTTTTTCGCGGATGCGCCCCTCGTCGAGCGCCTCGTGATAGATCGGCCCGATCAAACCGTAAGCATTGCGGTCCGTCTCGAGGAAGATCGGGATGCCGCCGGCCAGCAGCAGCGCGCCGTGATGGGCGGCCTTGTGGTTGTTGCGGTCGAACAGGACGAGGTCGTCCTCGGCCACCAGCGAGCCCAGCACCACCTTGTTGGAGGCCGAGGTGCCGTTGAGGACGAAATAGGTCTTCTCCGCGCCGAAGATCTTCGCGGCTTCCTTCTGCGCCTTGAGCGCGGGCCCCTCGTGGGTCAGCAGGTCACCGAGATCGAGCACCGAGTTGTCGAGGTCATCGCGAAAGATCGCCTCGCCGAGATGCTCCACGAAGATGCGGCCGATGGGCGAGCGGTTGTAGAAGATGCCGCCGTTATGGCCGGGGCAGGTCCAGAGCTGGTTGCCCTCCTCGGCGTAATCGACGAGCGCGCCGAAGAACGGCGTCTTCAGCGTGTCGGCATACTGCGTCACGCGGGAGACGAGGCCGCGGGCGATGAATTCGGGCGTCTCCTCGGCGAGGAAGATGTAGCCGTCGATGAAGTCGAGCAGCTCGACGGGGATGTCCTCCAGCCGCTTGCGGCGGACCATGATGACGATCGGCATCTCCAGGCCGCGCTTGCGCATCATGTCGATGAGCGCGGCCGCCTTGCCCTCGAGTCCGCGCTTGCCCCAATCCACCACGAGGCAGCCGACGGCCGAATCGGTCTGCACCGCGATCGAGGCATCCTCGACGCGCCGCGCCCGCACCACCTCGAAGCCGCGCTTCTCCACCGCCGCGACGATCTGATCGACGCGCGCGCCCTCCAGATCATCCGGATCGAAGGCGGGCGTGCACATCAGCACGGTGAAACGGCGGTGAAAATCCATGGAACGCGGCTCTTCTCACGAACGGAACCCCAGCCTTTCCGGCCCATCCGCGACGATTCGATGACATGATGGCGATGGGCGCCGTCACCGCAGCGTGAGGGGAAAGCTGAGTTCGGTGAAACCTTCGAGGGTCAGCAGCCCGGCGGGCGGCGGCGGAAAGGGGGCGGCTGCCTCCACGGCGCGGGCCGCGCGCTCGCCGAGCACCGCCGGCCCGTCTTCAAGCACGATCCCGCCGAGCGCGCCATCGGCCTCGATCCGCACCCGAACCGTGACCTGCCCGCCCCGGCCCGGCGCCGCGGCGCGATCCGCCATCCCGATGCGGTTGACGATTCCGGCCACCCAGGCCCTGGCCCGCGCATCGACCCGCGGCGCGGCGGAGGCCGGCGCGAGCGGCGCGCTCAGCATCAGCGCCGCAAGGAGAAGGGGCCGAACGGAAAGCGGGAGCAAGGACAGCGACTCCGTGAACAAGAAGGGCGCCGCGTGGCGCCGTCTTCGGGGGGATACCCGCCCTGGCTCGATGCGGTGGCGCGAAGCCCGGCCGTCCCGGACCGTAACGCCACCCGTGACGCGAAGTACCGCCAAATGACGGTACCGCCGCGACATTTTGGATCACGCCGGCATGGGTTCGACATGGCCGCAAGGCCGATGGGGCTGACGCGTCGCGCCTGGGCAGCGGACGCCGACGACGGCGTCGCTGGGCGGCTCAGATCGTCGCGGCGGCGCCCCGGCGCAGGTGCTCGTCGAGACGCGGCATGATCTCGACGAAGTTGCAGGGGCGGTGACGATAGTCGAGCTGGCTCGCGAGGATGCCGTCCCAGGCGTCCTTGCAGGCGCCGGGCGAGCCCGGCAGCACGAAGATGTAGGTCGCCCCCGCCACGCCCGCGGTCGCCCGCGACTGAAGGGTCGAGGTACCGATCTTGTCGTAGGAGATGCGGTGGAACACCGCCGAGAAGCCGTCCATCCGCTTCTCGAACAGCGGTTCGATCGCCTCCGGGGTCACGTCGCGGCCGGTGAAGCCGGTGCCGCCGGTCGTCAGGATCACGTCGATGCTGGGATCGTGAATCCAGCCCTCGACCTTCTCGCGAATCGGCACGATCTCGTCCGGCACGATGTCCCGCTCGGCAAGCCGATGCCCCGCCCCCGTGATCCGGGCGGCCAGGGTGTCGCCGGACCGGTCGTCGGCCAGCACACGGGTGTCGGACACCGTCAGCACGGCGATGGCGAGGGGGATGAAGGCGCGGGGCGTCGGCTCGCTGGTCATACGGTCGATGTTGTCCCGTGGCTGCGGCGGGTCAACCGTCGCCTGACGTCGCGGGGGAGCCATGCACATCTCGGCAGGGCGACGCGTTGAGGCGCTGGGCTGCTCCGTGCTACGCGCGGGGCGATTTCGCGAAATCGCGACACGTCCGAGGCACTGAAAACGATGATCCCCCGCTACTCCCGTCCCGAGATGACCGCGATCTGGTCGCCGGAGCGCCGGTTCCGGATCTGGTTCGAGATCGAGGCCCACGCCACCACGGCTCTGGCCAAGATCGGCGTCGTGCCGAAGGAGGCCGCCGAGAAGGTCTGGGAGAAGGGCCGCGATGCAAGCTTCGACGTCGCGCGCATCGACGCGATCGAGGCGGTGACGAAGCATGACGTCATCGCCTTCCTCACGCATCTGGCCGAGATCGTCGGGCCGGAGGCGCGCTTCGTCCACCAGGGCATGACCTCGTCCGACGTGCTCGACACCTGCCTCAACGTGCAGCTCACCCAGGCGGCCGACATCCTGATCAAGGATCTCGACGCGCTGCTGGCCGCGCTGAAGCGGCGCGCCTTCGAGCACAAGCTCACCCCCACCATCGGCCGCTCGCACGGCATCCATGCCGAGCCCGTCACCTTCGGCCTCAAGCTCGCCCAGGCCTATGCCGAGTTCGCGAGAGCGAAGGACCGGCTTATCGCCGCACGCAAAGAGGTCGCGACCTGCGCGATCTCGGGGGCGGTCGGCACCTTCGCCAATATCGACCCGCGGGTGGAGGAATACGTCGCCGAGCAGATGGGCCTCGCACCGGAGCCGGTCTCGACCCAGGTGATCCCGCGCGACCGCCACGCCATGTTCTTCGCCGTGCTCGGCGTGATCGCCAGCTCCATGGAGCGGTTGGCCACGGAAGTGCGCCACCTGCAGCGCACGGAAGTGCTGGAGGCGGAAGAGTTCTTCTCCGAGGGGCAGAAGGGCTCCTCGGCGATGCCGCACAAGCGCAATCCGGTTCTCACCGAGAACATCACCGGGCTCGCCCGCATGGTGCGCGGCTACGTGACCCCGGCGCTGGAGAACGTCGCGCTCTGGCACGAGCGGGACATCTCGCATTCCTCGGTCGAGCGCATGATCGGCCCGGACGCGACGGTGACCCTCGATTTCGCGCTCGCCCGGCTCACCGGCGTGATCGACAAGCTGCTGATCTACCCCGAGCAGATGCAGAAGAACCTCGACCGGCTCGGCGGCCTCGTCCACTCGCAGCGGGTGCTGCTGGCGCTGACACAGGGCGGCGTCTCGCGGGAGGACGCCTACCGGCTGGTCCAACGCAACGCGATGCCGGTCTGGCGCGGCGAGGGCGATTTCCTCACCCTGCTGAAGGCCGATCCTGAGGTGACCGCCGTGCTGAAGCCGGAACAGATCGAAGAGTGCTTCGACCTCGGCTACCACCTCAAGCACGTCGACACGATTTTTTCGCGCGTGTTCGGGGAAGCCTGATCGATCCTGCACGGAACCTGCTTCGCGCTCGCCGACGACGAACGATCGAGTATTGCCATGAGCCGCACCGCCTACCTGAACGGCGAATTCCTGCCCCTGGACGAAGCCCGCGTGCCGGTGATGGACCGCGGCTTCCTGTTCGCCGACGGGATCTACGAGGTCGCCGCCGTGCTGCACGGCCGCCTCGTTGACAATGCCGGGCATCTCGCCCGGCTCGACCGCTCGCTCGCCGAGATCGGCATCCGCAATCCTCATACGGCCGAGGAATGGGAGCGGCTGGAGACGGACCTCGTCGCGAAGAACGGCGTGCGCGAGGGCCTCGTCTATATCCAGGTGACGCGGGGCGCGGCCGAGCGCGACTTCTCGTTTCCGAAGGGGGACGTGGCCCCGACCGTGGTGATGTTCACGCAGGAGAAATCCATCGTGAACAACCCGATGGCCGAGACCGGCGCGCGGGCGATCACCGTGCCGGACCTGCGCTGGAAGCGGCGGGACATCAAGTCCGTGGCGCTTCTCGCCCAGGTTCTCGCCAAGCAGCAGGCCTCGGAGGCCGGCGTCGCCGAGGCCTTCATGATCGAGGACGGAGTCGTGACGGAGGGCTCGTCCTCCACCGTCTTCATCGTCACAAAGGGCGGCGCCCTGGTGACGCGTCCGCTCTCCCATGCGGTCCTGCCCGGCATCACCCGCAAGGCGGTGCTGGCGCTGGCGGAAGAGACCGGCCTCAGCTTCGAGGAGCGACTCATCAACGCCCGGGAGCTGCCGGAGGCGGCGGAAGCCTTCTACACCTCGGCCTCGGCCTTCGTGATGCCGGTGGTGGAAATCGACGGCAAACCCCTCGGCGACGGGCGGCCCGGCCCGGTGGCGCGACGCCTGCGCGCGTTGTACTTCGCCTTCGCCGAGCAATCCGAGTCTTAAACCGGGCTCAGCCTGACAGGAACGCGAAGGCGCGCGCACCCGTTGGTTCCCAAAGGACCACTGAGGACGCAATGACCCTATCCAAGAATGTGGTACGCGCTGCTGCCCTGTTCGCTGCCCTCGCGAGCGGCGCGGCCTTCGCCCAGGACCCGTCGGTGCCGCAGCGCGGGCAGGACAGCGACCCGAAGCTGCCTGCCCCCCAGGATCAGGTGCCCGAAAAGGTCAGACCCGAAAGCGGCAATTCCGGCGCCACGCTGAGCGAGAAGCTCGAGAAATCCGACGGCGTGATCAAGCCGCCCGCCGGCGTCGATCCCGAGATCAAAACGATCGCGCCCGAGCCGACGCCGAACTCCACCCCCGTGATCAAGCCGCCGGGCAACGCCAAATAACGCACGACGACACATCAGCCATGCGGAGCGGTCCCCAGCGGTAACGGGCCGCTTCGCTTGACCTGCCTGCCCAGATCGCCGAAGACGCGCCCGGTATGCCCGATCCCCGACCTGATGGCCGGGGTTTTCGCGCGTGGCGCAACCGCTTGGCGCCCGCGCCCGCGAGTTCGAGACAGGTCAGACGCGCATGGCGAACGTCGTCGTCGTAGGCGCCCAGTGGGGCGACGAGGGCAAGGGCAAGATCGTCGATTGGCTCTCGGAGCAGGCCGACGTCGTCGTCCGCTTCCAGGGCGGTCACAATGCCGGCCACACGCTCGTGGTCGGCGAGGCTGTCTACAAGCTCTCCCTGCTGCCCTCCGGGGTGGTCCGCCCGAATACGCTCGGCGTGATCGGCAACGGCGTGGTGCTCGACCCCTATGCGCTCGCTTCCGAGATCGACCGGCTCGCCGGCCAGGGCGTGAGGGTGACGCGCGAGAACCTTCGCGTGGCCGACAACGCCACACTGATCCTCTCGCTCCACCGCGAACTCGACGCCCTGCGCGAGGACGGAGCGCCCGGCACCAAGATCGGCACGACCAAGCGCGGCATCGGCCCGGCCTACGAGGACAAGGTCGGCCGCCGGGCGATCCGCTTGATGGACCTGGCCGAGCCCGAGACCCTGCCGCCGAAGATCGAGCGGCTGCTCGCCCACCACAACGCCCTGCGCCGCGGCTTCGGCCTCGAGGAAATCTCCGAGCAGACGATCCTCGATGAGCTGACGGGGATCGCCGAGCGGGTGCTGCCGTATCAGGACACCGTCTGGCGCCTGCTCGACGAGGCGCGCCGGGGCGGCAAGCGCATCCTGTTCGAGGGCGCGCAGGGCGCGCTCCTCGACGTCGATCACGGCACCTACCCGTTCGTCACCTCCTCCAACACGGTGGCGGGACAGGCGGCGACCGGCTCGGGCCTCGGTCCGCGCGCCATCGGCTACGTTCTCGGCATCGCCAAAGCCTACACCACCCGCGTCGGCGAGGGCCCGTTCCCGACCGAGCTGCACGACGAAATCGGCCAGCGTATCGGCGAGCGCGGCCACGAATTCGGCACCGTCACCGGCCGCAAGCGCCGCTGCGGCTGGTTCGACGCCTGCCTCGTGCGCCAGACCGTCAAGACCTCAGGCATCGACGGCATCGCGCTGACCAAGCTCGACGTGCTCGACGGCTTCGACGAGATCCGGGTCTGCACCGCCTACGACATCGACGGGCAGCGCTTCGACCATCTCCCCGCGAGCCAGGCGGCGCAGCAGCGTGCCGTTCCGGTCTACGAGACGATCCCCGGCTGGAGCGGCACCACCGCGGGCGCCCGCTCCTGGGCCGACCTGCCGGCGCAGGCGATCAAGTATGTGCGCCGGATCGAGGAGCTGATCGGCGCGCCGGTGGCGCTGCTCTCCACCTCGCCGGAGCGCGACGACACCATCCTCATGCACAACCCCTTCGAGGATTAAAGTCCCGGAACGACGGGGAGAGACAGGCAGATCCGGGCACGATGGCCGACTATTATCCGTTGCTGGCACGCGCGCTCGACGCTCTGCCCGACCGTTCCCCGGCCCTGCGCCGGGCGGTCTACGACCGTGCGCGCAGTGCGCTGATCGCGCAGCTCCGCTCGCTCGACCCGCCGGTGCCGGAAGCGGACATCGACCTCGAACGCAAAGCGCTCGACACGGCGATCGGCCGCCTCGAGGCGGAATACGAGGCGCCGCCCGCTGCGCCGATGCCGGCCGAGGAGCCTGCGGCAACCGCACCGGAGCCGCCCCCTCCCCCGCCGCCTGAACCGGCCCGGCCCGAGCCGCTCTCGCCCGGCCCCCTGCCGCCGACGCTGCCGGAACCGGAGCCGCCGCAGAATTCCGACGAGCCGCTGGTTCTGCCGCCGGCCTCGGTTCCGGCCGGGATCGGATCGGATATCGGGCCCGCCGAGCCGAAGCCGCCGGCCGAAACGGTGCCCTTCATGCCGCCGCCCCGCCGGTCGAGAACCGACGAGGCCGCAAAGCCTGAGCCGGCGAACGAGGACGGTTTCATTCCGGCAGTAGCCGGGCCCGAGCCGGCCGCCGTCGCGTCCGAGGCCGAGGCGAGTGCCGGTCCGGCCTCGCCCGAGACGAACGGTGCCGGCGAGGCGGGCAACGGCCGTCAGCGGCCGCGCATCGACGTGGTGACGCCGCCCGAGGGGCGTCCGCGCCTGCTGCGCAACCTGTTCGTCGGCGGCGTGCTCGCGGCGGTGATCGCGCTGATCGCGGTGGCGGCATTCTTCCTGCGCGACCAACCCTCCGATCTCCAGCAGAACGCGGCCGAGCAGGAGACGCCGGCCGAGCAGCCGGACGCGAAGTTCTCGGATCGGGTCGGAGCCGAGCGCAACGAGGCCGAGGCCCGGCCGAAGCCTGCCGCTCCCGGCACCGCTCCGGCCCAGCCGGAGGTGACGGTCTCGCAGCGGGCGATTCTCTACGAGGAGAACCAGAGCGACGCGCGCGCGCAGCCGATCGCCACCAACGGCCACACGGTCTGGCGGCTGGAAGCGGTGAACGGCGAACAGGGCGAGCCCTTGCAGACGGCGCTCCGCGTCAACGTGGAATTCCCGGAAGCGGGGCTGACGCTGGCAATGACCATGCGCAAGAATCTGGACGCGACGCTGCCCGCGTCTCATACCGTCGAACTCGCCTTCACCAACAACGCGGATGCTGGCGCCAAGCGCGCGGTGCAGAATATCGGCCTGCTCCAACTCAAGGACGAGGAAGCCTCCCGCGGCTCCCCGGTCTCGGGCCTGCCGGTGCGGGTGCGCGAGAACCTGTTCCTGATCGGCCTGTCGTCGCTGAAGAGCGACGTGGACCGCAACACCGAGCTGTTGCTGCACAAGAACTGGTTCGATCTGGCCCTGACCTACGCGAACGGCCAGCGGGCGGTCATCAGCTTCGAAAAGGGCGCGGCCGGCACCCAGGCCCTGCAGGGCGCCTTCGCGCAGTGGCGCGACTGAGCCGCCGCCGGAAGAGGTGGCATGGGTAACAGCAAGCGTCGCGTTGGTGCTTGATGAAGCGCGCGGGCGCATGCTCGCTGTGGTTTTCCACGCATGAGCAGCGCCATACCGCCAACATGGTTCTGACGCGAATCGATCGCCCGTTTCCGCTGCGGCAACGGGATCTGCGGCGCGCCGCACGGTCCGGCCGCAGAAGGTGCAGGTTGCGGTGGCTCGCAAGCTGTCAGCGATGCTGCACATGATCCGGATGGACAGCACTCGCCTGACCCGTCGCCCACCCCGCTCTCACGAGGGAGACGCCCTGCCGGGATGCAAGTTGGAGCCGACCCCGTAGCGACCGTCGCGGACGAACTCGGACATGCGGGGTTTTGACAGCGGAGAGACGTCGGCTACGAACACTCATGTCGAGGCGGATAACCGACCTCCGAACAAATCTTGTATCCGACGATGAGTACGACGCCATGACTGACAACCCGTCAGATCGGCTGCTCAGCCAGCGCTATCGCAATCGGATGATGGAAGAGCTGTTTTGTCTTGCGGATTGGGAGGACACCTTGTCTCTCTTGGGGATCGATGAATATCTCCAGATCCTTTTCGATTGGGTGCCTGATTACCCGACATTCCCTCCGAACGAGGTAATTACAGAAAAAGAGAAGATCGCCTTATCCAAGACACTTGATCTACTAAACGAAGCAATTTCGGATAAATCCGCAAGAGCGGACATGGACAGTTTTATAAGAAGCGGATGGCCCCAGCGAATTGCCTCGACAGCACAAACAGCACTTTTTTTATTTGAATCTCGCGGCAGGTTTTCGGAAAAACTGGAGGAAATCGAACCGAGCGGCCACGAATACTCATAGCACACGAGCGCTGAATGCGGCCTGACCATCGAGCGGGCTGTTAACGAATGGTCGCTCGCAGGCCGCAACGGCGTCGTGACTGACGAAAAAAAGCCCGGCCCACCATGGGCCGGGCTTTTTCGGTCTCGGATCGAACCGGGCGGGCAACACCCTCGCAGCCTTACGAAATCCGCGCCTCGGTCCGGGGCAATTCGCGGGTCGCGAGGTTGCGCTTGACCGCCTCCTGCACCTTCTCGAAGGCGCGCACCTCGATCTGACGGACACGCTCGCGCGAGACGCCGAACTCGCCCGAGAGATCTTCCAGGGTGATCGGGTCGTCGGCCAGCCGCCGCGCCTCGAAGATGCGCCGCTCGCGCGGGTTCAGCACGCCGAGCGCGTCGCGCAGGGCCGAGAGACGGTTGCGCCCCTCTTCCTCGCGGGCGAGCACGGTCTCTTGGCTCGGGCTGTTGTCCACCAGCCAATCCTGCCACTCGCCCTCGCCCTCCTCGCGCAAGGGCGCGTTGAGCGAGGTGTCGCCGGACAGGCGGCGGTTCATGTCGATCACGTCCTGCGCGGGCACGCCGAGCGAGGTGGCGATGTGCTGGACCTGATCGGGGCGCAGGTCGCCTTCGTCGAGTGCCGAAATGCGGCTCTTCGCCTTGCGCAGGTTGAAGAACAGCTTCTTCTGGTTGGCGGTGGTGCCCATCTTCACGAGCGACCACGAGCGCAGGATGTATTCCTGGATCGCCGCCTTGATCCACCACATCGCGTAGGTGGCCAGCCGGAAGCCCTTGTCCGGATCGAAGCGCTTGACGGCCTGCATCAAGCCGACATTGCCCTCGGACACCACTTCGCTGATCGGCAGGCCATAGCCGCGATAGCCCATGGCGATCTTGGCCACGAGACGTAGGTGCGACGTCACGAGGCGGTGGGCGGCTTCGCGGTCACCGTCGTCCCGCCAGCTTTTGGCAAGAGTAAACTCTTCCGCCGGCTCCAGCATCGGGAACTTGCGGATCTCATCGAGGTAGCGCGAAAGGCCTCCCTCATTGGCGAGCACGGGCAGAGCGCCGGCCATGTGCACCTCCTTCAACAGCCCCCCTGTCGGGCGGGCTCCAAGCGAATGGCCGCTCTCTTGAGCCGACCACGCCGCTCCCCATCTTAATGGAAATCCGTCATGCCCGGTAGCGACCAACGCTGTTCACGCAGGGTCCAACGCGCGAACCGGAGTCCGGGTTTAACGTGTCATGGGCGCACAGGGGTCGCTGTGCCGAAACGCACCTTTCTTAGCCCCCTCTCGATGCTTCGCGTGAACAGGCTCGGCCTGCTTGGATAAGGCGCCTCACGCCCCGCGCAGGCGAAACGCCTGAACATCCGCGCCGAGACACGCATCGAGGAAGCGCAGGACGTCTTCTCGCGGTTGCGGGCGGCCGAGATGGTAGCCCTGCATGAAGGGGCAGCCCATGGTCTGAAGCGTGGCAAGATCGTCCGCCGTCTCGATGCCCTCGGCCACGACTTCGAGACCGAGTGCCCGGCCGAGACCGAGCACCGCCTGGACGAGGCCGCGCTTGTCCTCGGCTTCGGTCAAACCGGTCACGAGACTGCGGTCGATCTTGACCCTGTCGGCCCGCAACTGGCGCACCGAGGCCAGGGACGAGTAGCCGGTCCCGAAATCATCGAGCGCCATCCGGATGCCGGCCCGCGACAGCGCCAGCAGCTTGCCCTGCACCGCCTCGATGTCGAGCGCCGTCTCCTCGGTGATCTCGATTTCCAGGGCCGTCGCCGGCAGGCCGAGGACTCGGAGCCGCCCGAGCACGATCTCATCGACCGCGATCTGCGCCATCTCCCGTGGCGAGACGTTCATCGCCACCGAGAGGTCGTGAAGCCCCCGCGCTCGCAGCGCGCACAGCATCGCGCAGACCTGCTCCAGGATGAAGCGCAGCAGCGATTCCGTCAGACCCGCCATGGCGGCGGCGGAGATCAGGTCGGCGGGCGGCACCCAGCCATGCACCGGGTGGTGCCAGCGCACCAGCGCCTCCAGGTTGGTCACGCGGTGACCGTCCGGTCCGAAGATCGGCTGGAACCACACGTCCAACTCTCCCTCGGCCAGGGCCTGCGAGAGATCGCGCTCGCAGTCGCGCCGCATCTCCAGGCGCGTGCTGAGCCCATCGTCGAATAGGCGGAAGTGATTGCGGCCCGAATGCTTGGCGGCATAGAGCGCCTCGTCGGCGCAACTCAGCAGATGTGTCAGGCTGTCCGCCGGACGGTGGCAGATGCCGATGCTCATGCCCAGCCGGCCCGTGTCGAAGCTTTCGAACGGTTCGGCCACGGTCCGGATCAGGCGTTCCGCGAGGACGGCCGGGCTCTCGGTCACCCGATGACTGTCGTAGACGAGGGCGAACTCGTCTCCTCCGAGACGGGCGGCGTCGCAATCCACCGGCACGGCGACCTGGATGCGCCGGGCGACCTCGGTCAGAACGCGGTCCCCGGTGGAGTGGCCGTAGACGTCGTTGACGGACTTGAAGCCGTCGAGGTCGAGCAGCATCAGGCAGACCGGCGCCCCCGCCGCCAGCCGCTCCTCCGCCCGCTGGACGAAGCCCGCGCGGTTCAAGAGGCCGGTCAGCCCGTCATGCGTCGCGCGCTCGCGCATTTCCTCCGCCAGCGCGCTCGCGCTCGCATGGGCGGCCTTGCGCGCCTCGGCGAGCGCGGTCGCCTCGTTCTTCAAGCGGCTGGTCTCCCGGAATCCCCGCTCGGTCGCGATCGAGCTGCGGATCAGGGCGGCCAGGTACAACATCACGGTGGCCGCGAGGCAGGTCCGGTCGAAACCGCCGACGGCGAGCAGGCACCCCGCGACCGAGAGGAGCGGCGGCATGATGAATGAGATCGGGATCCGCGCGTAGGCGATGCCGTGGGTCACCGCACCGGCCGTGATCCCGCAGGTGACGGTAAGATAGAACAGCGTCTGCGCCGAGGTGTAGCCGTCGCACAGCATCGGCAGGAAGGCCCAGACCGAGCCGGAGAGGAGCGCGGCAAGGCATGCCAGCCACAGGTGCCGGTCGATCGAGCGGACCGCGGCCTCTTCGGAAATCGGAGCCCGGCCGGGAGACATCGCCAGCCCCGCACAGGGCGCGCGGCACAACCCGAAGCGCAACCCGTTGACGGCGGTGGAGGCGGAAAACCAGAGGGCACCGATGGCACCGTGCCCCGAATGCAGGGCGACCAGGAAGCCGGCCAGACCGAGAAGCGCGTTGACGGGCAGGGCCTGCTGCACGCTGGCGCGCACCGCCTCGAGCTGATCGCGGCGGATCAGCCTGTCGAGATGCGGCTCGGTGCTCGAACGTGAGCGCATGAGGACGAGTCCGGGTCGGACGCTTCGGAGATGAAGCACACTGCCTTTACGCGCAAAGACGTAACAGATGGTTGAGAAGAGCTTCATCATCCGGCGGCACGTCGAGATGACGCGCCGGTGACGCCATGACAGACCTAACCTTACGTTCGTCTGGAATGATCCTTCGACAAGAGTCAGAGCGATACCGAGATGACCGGGGCAGCCGCGCTCTAATGCCTGGCGTCCCGCCACGCTGGAAACTGCGGTGATCGGTCGGCATCCCGGCTGGACCGGCGCGGGTGAAGTGTCGCTCACAGAACGCCCGCTGCGCGGCCCCATTCGGCGGCCAGAGGTTCGGTGATCGGGCGTCTTGCGTGGCACCCTCGGGCGCGAGGAAGTTCCGGTCGCGCGATGCCACCTTCGGTCGCGTTCCAACCGCGATCCGGGACTCTACTTATCCGGGTATCCGGTGGCCCGAGCGCCGCATTCATCCCATTCACAGAGGACGTCATGCGCGTTTTCCATTCGGTCGGTCAGGTGTTCGGCAACGGCCTTCGCTCCGGCGTCGGCGGTTTGAGCGCCGCGCTCGATGGGTTGACGCTCCTCGTCGGGCGCGCCTCGGACCGCTTCGACGCGCATTGGGCGCAACGAACGCCACAGCTCCGGTCGCTCCGCCGACATGACGGCCCGCGGCCGCTCGATCTACCCTTCCTCCACCTGTAAACCGCAGTCCGGTGCTCGACCCACCGGAGCCGCCCGTCACCCCTTCTTGCGCAAGGGGCGCACGAAACAGCCCGCGCGCGGCACGAAGCCGGTGGCGCCGCAGAATTCCGGCAGGCCGGTCTCCTCCGTGACGGCAAGAAGCTGGATCGTGCCACAGCCCGCCATCCGCGCGGCTTGCGAGGCGGCCTTCAGCAACTGGCGGCCGACGCCGCGGCGGCGCCCGTCCGGAGCGACCAGCAGCATTGTGATCTGCGCCACCGGCGAGGCCTGCTCGAGCACCGGATACCAGTGCAGCACCACGATCCCGCTCGGCGGCCCCCATTCGAGGGCGAGCAGCGTCGTGCCGTGGCCATACCGGAGCACCTCGAGCTGCTCGGCCAGGACATGCGAGGGCACGGGATGGCCCGAGGCGCTCAACAGCTCCGCAAGCCCCGGTGCATCGGCCGGCAGCGCCGAGCGGATCTCCAGCCCGTATCGGCTTCCCAACAGCTCCTCCGCCCGATGTCATTTCCAACCTGCGCCACGGCACCCGAGCAACCTGCGCTGCTCCATGGACCCGATGGCGCGGGTGTTTCACGGCGGCGGGCCGAGAGGCAAGGCGATGTGGTTTTCCGGGTCCGCGCAGGTTGCCGCAGAGGTGGTTCGGGGCGCCTCACCCTGCCGGGGGCCCGGCGCCCTGAGGGTCGCGGGTCGTCTCAGCCGAGGGTGGCCAGCAGCCGCGAAAAATCCTCCGGCAGCGGGCTCTCGAAGCGCAAGCGCTCTCCGGAGCGTGGATGGAGAAATCCGAGTTCGGCCGCGTGCAAGGCCTGCCGCCCGAGGGCGTCCAGGGCGGCACGAGCGGGCTCGCTGAGCCGAGCCGCCTTGGTCTTGAAGGCGCCACCATAGACCGCGTCTCCCAGGAGCGGATGGCCGCGATGGCTCAAATGCACCCGGATCTGGTGGGTGCGCCCGGTTTCCAGGTGGCAGCGCAGCAAGGCCGTGACGCCACTCTCCCCGTGCACGTCCTCGACTCGGTAGTGGGTGATCGCCTCCCGCCCCTCGCCCTCGCGGACCACGGCGATCTTCTCGCGATTGTGGCGCGAGCGCGCGAGGTTCGCCCGGATCGTGCCGGCCCGCGGTTCCGGCACGTTCCAGACCAGAGCGAGATAGGCCCGCTCCAGGGCGCCGCTGCGGCCATGGTCGGCGAACTGGGCCGAAAGGCCCTGATGGGCAAGGTCGTTCTTAGCGACGACGAGCAGGCCACTCGTGTCCTTGTCGAGGCGGTGGACGATGCCGGGCCGGCGCACGCCGCCGATACCGGACAGGCTCGCCCCGCAATGCGCGATCAGCCGATTGACGAGGGTGCCGTCCTCGTGCCCCGCCGCCGGGTGCACGACGAGCCCTGCCGGCTTGTCGATGACGATGAGATCTTCGTCCTCATGGACGACGGCGAGCGGCAAGGCCTCGCCGAGCGGTTCGGCGGGAAGCGGCGCCGGGACGCTGAGATCGATCCGGCTGCCGGCCCCGACCTTGCGCGCGGGATCGCGCACCACGATCCCGTCGCAGCGCACGAGGCCCTCGCGCACCAATCCCTGGAGCCGGGCACGGGAAAGGTCGTCGAAGACGCGGGCAAGGACGCGGTCGAGCCGCTCGGGAACGGTTCCCTCGTCGAGCACGAGGCTACGCGCCTCGTCCGCGCCGGGGACCATGGAAAGCACCGTGGAGGACACCGTGAGGATTCTCGTCATTTCGCCCCGGAAAGCGCTTGCGGGGTCCGGGATGCCTCGCTATACGAACCCCCGTCGGCCCGGAAGCTCCCATCGTCTAGCGGTCTAGGACGTCGCCCTCTCACGGCGAAAACAGGGGTTCGATTCCCCTTGGGAGCGCCACCGGCTTTCCGTATCGTTGCTGTAATGTACTGCGACGAGCGACGAAAATACCTTCTCCTCCAAAAAATAGTGCGATGGTCTTCCGGTCGAGCCGGGTAACCATAAGATCGGCTTTTTGTTCGAGGAAGCGCTGCGCCTGGGCGAACATTCTTAGCATCTGAAGCGCGTCGCGATGGGAGTTGACCCGGGAGCAGCTCAGCCTCGCCCCAAGTCCGACCTGTCGCGGGCCGCGCTACGACATGCGGTGCCACCTGATCCCATCGCACGCGGAAAAGCGCCCCCTGTTACGGGGCGCTGGTCACAAGACCAATGCCATGTCATGTGCAGGCCGGTGACCCATCATCCCGAACCTCTTCCACCTGTGCCGCTCGCGAGCCTGGGTTGGCGCGCCTTCTTCGAGGAGCAGCGTGAACCGCACGAGACGGATCTCGCGCCCATGCGGATCGCAACGGTTCATCGCTCACGCCTGACCGCCCTGTCGGAGACGGGATCGGTCCAGCTGGAACTTCCCGTTCATACCAACACCGGCGATTTCGCTGTGGGCGATTGGGTGCTGGTTCATCCCCAGACCCGGATGCTCCACCGCCGCCTGAACCGGCGGACGGTCCTGGAGCGACGCGTCGAAGGCAGCAGAGCCCTGCAGCCCGCCGCAGCCAATGTCGATACGCTGTTCATCGTCACCTCCTGCAATGCCGATTTCAATCAGGCCCGGTTGGAGCGCTATCTGGCGCTGGCCAATCAGGGCGGCACGAATCCGGTGATCTTGCTCACCAAAGCCGACATGACGGCCGATATGGGCGCCTATCGCGACCAAGCCGCCGCGCTGCAGCGCGGGCTCGATGTCGTCAGCGTCAATCCTCGCCTTCCGGGGGCTGCAAGCACCCTGGCCGCGTGGTGCGGAGTGGGACAGACCGTGGCGCTGGTCGGCTCCTCCGGTGTCGGCAAATCGACGCTGGTGAATACGCTCGCCGGTCCGGGGCAGGCGCTTCCCCAGGAGACCGGAGGCATTCGCGAGCACGACGCCAAGGGCCGTCACACCACGACGTCGCGTTCACTGCACGCCATTGCGGGGGGCGGCTGGGTGATCGACACGCCGGGCATGCGAACGCTGCACGTCAGCGGCGCTGCAGAAGGGATCGCAACCCTGTTCGCCGAGATCACCGAACTCGCGCCCTCGTGCCGGTTCCGCGACTGTACGCACGCGCACGAACCCGGCTGCGCCGTGCAGGACGCCGTCGCCGACGGCAGGCTCAATCCTGAGCGGCTGATCCGTTGGCGAAAGCTTCTCACCGAAAACCGCGACAACACGCCAACCCCCACGGGACCGCGCGGCCGGCGAGGTGCCGGGGGGTAGAACCTCTGCCGAAGCCAAAGCCAACGAGATCGCCGCACTTCCCGCGATTACTCATCAGGATCGAAGGGTCGGTCTCGATGGCTCTCGGAGCCTGCGAGGCGAAGCGCCCGCGGTCGAGCCGTTCGCATCCAACGCTCGCGAAGACGCTTTCGGCCCTAGCGCCGTCGGACCCCGAGCCGGCGTTCGCTGGGGTCGGCCCGCTGGGCAGGCTGAGCACGTCTGGTCCGCGATCCTGAGCCGTGATCTCCGGATGCGAAGCCCCCTCCCCTGCCAGCGGTGGCGTGGTGCCGAGCGATCCACTCGCGTTCGGCGGAGACGATCGCGCTGACGTCTCGCTATGTCTGTGAGAAGCTTCCGCCGTGGTTGTGGCGTGCACGACGGAC